>NZ_JBEYHA010000009.1:0-165974 GCF_040635075.1 Nocardiopsis sp. NPDC007018 | reverse complement strand
AAGGGGTACGCAGTAAGCGGCACAGGACCTACCGGCCCAAAGGGATAAACGGGTTGGCCGTAGAACCCTCGCGCTACACCAACCACAACCGTAGATCGTTCAGTCGCGCTTAGCCCCAGCGGGTTTTGACGCTGGAGACCGGTGGTCCGCCCTACCACTGACACCGCTACGGGGAGGTGGAACGGGGTGGCGGTAAGCCCAGGCTCCGGCTGCGGTCAGCCGCACCCACTGTTCACCTGTAGGTCCACCGCGTGCGGTGATGCTGGTGAGCTGAGGAGAAGGCCCCCAGCACATGAGTGACCTGGGAGCCCTTCGTCGATTCGGCTACTTGGTGGAGGCGTGTAGAAGCGCCGTCCACTCTGTGGTCGGGAACTCAAGGTGCCCGGCGTCGCGGTTCTGGGTGTCGCGCACGGCCGACCCCTGAGCGAAGTCAGCGACCTCGACACAGTTGTCAGTTCGGCCTCCGCTGTAGCTGCTCTTGCGGAAGGTGAGTTCGGTGGTGTGGGGGTGCATGTGTGGGACCTCCGCTGGGGGTGGGGGACACGGACTGCTTCCTACACAGTCCTGCCCACCTCTGCGCCTCATGCTCAGAGGAGAACGTCCCGAGTCTCTGTCCAGCACCGGACACTCACGCTTGCTTCCCCCATCGTAGGGCGGAGGGGCACTGTGTCTGCGGGAATAGGCGAAGGGCGCCGGACGAGCTCCGGCGCCCTTTTCTCTTGCCTGTACTACCGCGCGGTACGCACACCGGCGAGTAGAGCTGTCCACTCGAGTGCGGGGACCTCCAGGTGACCGGAATCCGGGTTCTGCGAGTCACGGACTGCCGAGCCGCCGAGCAGATCGGCGACCTCGACACAGTTGTTCCGCTCGCTGTAGCTCGACTTGCGGAAGTCCAGGCCATCGGTCGGGAATAGGTTCTTCGTCATGTGGGTCCTAGATCAGGTTCTTCAGGATCTGAAGGGATGCTTCAGGGTAACGCGCTGAGGCGCGGACGTGGTCGAAGAGTCGCGCGTAGCGGTCCAGCTCCTCGGCATCTTCGAGGTACAAGCCGTCCGTGTCCGTCTCCAGGTAGACCACCGGCCTCACCTCGGGCGCGAAGTCAAGGATGACGAACGGCCCGTTCAGGCCAGCGTGCATCCCAGAGGCGAATGGCAGAACCTGAAGCGTCACAGTGTTGTCCGCTTCGGCGATCTCGATGAGGTGCTCCACCTGCTCCTGGCGCACGTCTTCGCGCTGGATTCGCATGAGCGCGGCCTCGTCGATCACGACCCACAACTCCGGGGCGTCGGCCGACGTGAGGATGCGTTGACGGTGACGGCGGGTTTCGATGGAGCGCTCGATGTCGGGCGGACTCTGGAAGAGAGCTGCCCGCATGACGCTTTCGACGTACAGGGGTGTCTGGAGTAGCCCTGGAATCCGCGCGAGCTCGTAGGTGCGGATTCGGCTGGCTTCACCCTCGAACGCGACGAAGTCGTCGGTGAACACGTCACCGTACTTTGACCACCAGCCCAGTTCCCGGGCCTGCCGGGTGAGGTCGAGGATCGCTTCGCGTCGGCGCTCGTCCGTGACGGCGTACACGTCAAGGAGTCCACGGATCTCCATAACGGTCGGCTTCAGCCGCACGCCGCTCTCGATGTTGCTGATCTTGCCCATCGACCACTCAGTCGCCTCGGCGACTTCCTCGATGGTCTTCCCCGCTTCGAGACGGGCTTTCTTGATCTCGACTGACAGGCGACGTCGTCTGATCGACCTGCGGGTGTCCGCCATATCGCCTCCTGGAATCCCCTGCTCTCGACCTCGGATGGTACGGGCGGCGTCGGGACTACGCGAATCGCTCATCTGTGAATCTTCCGCTCATGAAGACAGGGTCACTGAAAGCATCTTGCATGAAGCAATGTGCCATGAAGCCTTGAAAATCTGAAGCTTCAGGGTGACACTGGTTCCACATATTCTTGCCGGACTTTCCCATCCGGCTTCCCGTACCGGAGGTGTGCGCTGATGGCGCCCCGTTACCTGAAACTCTGTGAGCTGGCGTGTACGCGCTACCTCGCGTCTGAGGCGATGCGTCGCCGTCGCCCTAGGCAGGCGGCCCGTGTGCGGGCCTTCGCCGCGAACCCCCGCCGCCACCACCCATCCCGCTCCTGGAACCCTGTGATCCCCTCTCCCCGCAGGCCGATCGACGCGGTGCCGGTGGAGGTCTTGCGGGCCGTCCTGGCTGGGTTGCGGCGTTTGGTGGTGGTCCCGTGAGGCCCGCTCCGCCGTTCTCGCCCGAGTTGGCTCGCCGTGAGGTGGTGGCTCCGGTGGCGAGTTTCATCAAGCCGTTCCACTCGCACTACTTCTCCCGCACCGTCGGACCCCCCTACCGCAAGCGCCAGTACTCCTTCGCCGGACTCCCCGGCCTGATGCCTCTGGTCCGCGCGTTCCTGGACACCAGCGCAGCGGAGCGGTGTGAGGAGTTCCAGTTCCTGTTCACCCTCCTGGGCAGCGAGTTGGCGAACAACGCGATCGCCCACTCACGGTCGAGCGAGCGGGGCAGTACGTACACGTTGACGGTGGATCGGGGTGCTAAGGGGATGACGTTGATCTGCCGTGACCAGGGCAGCCGTCTGCCGCAGGAGAAGGGCAACTTCACCGCCGCCACGTTCGAGGAGATCGAGGCGGGCACTGCGACGGGTCGGGGGTTGGCGCTGATCGATGCTCTTGCGGACCGGTGGGGCGACAACGGCGACCCGAAGTTCCGCCAGGTGTGGTTCTTCCTGGCCTACGACCTCACGGACAACCCGTGGATGCAGATCGACACCGAAGGCACTGACGACGCCGAGGACATCGGCAAGAACGAGGTGGAGTGCTGATGTTGGACATCGACACCAGGGACCTGCTCGAAAGCGCCGAAAACGCCCTCACCGCACCCGCACACCTGACCCCCGCGCAGGAGGACGTGTGGCACAACCACACCCTCCGAAACCGCATCCCCCTGATCCAGGAGGCGCTGCGGATCGCCCGCGAAGAAGGCGACGCCGAACGGGCCATGCAGTTGATCGACCAGGCGGTGCATGACTACCCCGCCCCCACCCGGATTCCCGGAAACAGGCCGGTCCCGGGGTCCCGGCTGCTGGCTCAGCGCCACCGCGCCGACCACGACGACCCGGAACCCCCGACCGCCGCCTGAGCGCTCCGCATCGCCCGAAGGCGTTCACGAAAAAGGCTCTGGCGGGTGCGCTAACACCCCCAGAGCAGGCCGACAACCCAGCATCCTTGAAGAGAAAGCAGATTGCCGACATGGCCATTGTGCCGCACACCCCTGCCCTGAACCACACGAACAACCCTCCAGGTAATGGGCTGCGGTGGGAGTGCCGGGTCTACCCCGGACAGCTCTCCCACACCAGCCAGGTCCGCTCGGACCTGGACACCGACCTCAACCGCCTGCTCGCTCTTCCGAGCCAGGTGCGGGAGGAGATGGTGTTGTGCGTCAGCGAGATGTTCGCCAACGCCTGCGAGCACTCCCGCTCGGGTCAGGACCCGGACGGCAGGGTGGTCCGCACCCTGGAAACACCGGTCCCGGGCCTGGTCCGGATCTCGATCATCGACGACGGCACCCGCACCGACACCACCACCGGCTCCCTCCCGAGGGTTCCGCGCAGGCGGACCAAGCACGAGTGGGAGCAGGCCGAACGCGGAAGGGGTCTGCTCATGGTCGGTGAGCTGGCGTCGAAGTGGGGGTTCCGGCCGGTGCTGGACTTCCCCTTCTGCGAAGGGCTGGGCACCGTCATCTGGGCCGAGTTCACCCTCCCGGCCTTGGCCACCGTTGGCGGTACCCGATGACGGCGCAGGTCAGCGCTCAGGTGCGGTCGGTTCTGACCGCCCCGCGAGGCCACCGCTTCACCCGACCGGCCGGGCGCCCCCTGCGGGCCCTCCCGGTTCCGCCGAAGGCACCCCAGGCGAAAGCACCCCAAGCGGAGGCTTCCCGCTCGGAGATGCCCTGGGAAGAGACCCACCAGGCCCGACAGGAACGCCTGCTGCGCCAGATGCACGGCAACCCCCGGGTCGCCTACATGCTCCAACACGGACCGGTCCCGCACTGGGTCAAGGTCGCCCGCCAGCACCGTGAACAGAAGGCCCGCGAAGCCCGACAGGCCGCCGCCGACGCCCGAGCCGAGCTGACCGAGACGGAACCGCAGCCCACCGCACGCACCCGGGGCCGTCACCGGGCACCGCGCCGCTGGTGGGGCTGGCCCGCCACCGCCCTCGGAACCGTCCTCCTCCTCGGACAAACCGCCATGGAAACCCTCGGAGCGAGCCTGGCCCCCGACATCGGCATCCCGATCTGACTCAAGAGGAGGGTCGCGCCCGGTGAGGTCACCGGGCTCCACGCCGGCCCGTGGCTCCGGAGGCCGGGCTTGGCCGTCTGGGGAGGTTCCGACCGTGGTCGGGGCCTCCCCTTCGTTCGTCCGTGTCCGGACCCGATGTGGTGTGCGATTGACGATGGTGTGTGTCGCACACTATCGTGTGAGTCATGAAGGACGACGAGCTGCTGTCCGGACACCTCCAGGAACTCCGGAGGGGCACGGTCGTGCTGGCCTGCCTCGCCACCCTGGGTCGGCCCCACTACGGCTACGCCCTGCTGGAAACCCTGGAGAAGGCCGGGTTCCCGGTGGATGGCAACACCCTGTACCCGCTGCTGCGGCGGCTGGAGAAACAGGGGCTGCTGACCAGCGAGTGGAACACCGAGGAGGCGCGGCCGCGCAAGTTCTACCAGGTCAGCCCGCAGGGGCGGACGGTGTTGGAACGGATGTCGCACGAATGGCGGGTGCTGGACGACGCGATCAGCGCCCTAGGACAGGGAGAACCCCGTGAGTGACCAGACCAGATCCACCCTCACCGACCGCTACGTGTGGTCCGTGACCCGCCACCTGGGCCCCGACACCGGCCCGGACGTGGCCCGCGAACTGCGCGGCTCCATCCAGGAACGGGAGGCCCTCACCGAGCTGGGCGACCCGGACCAGCTCGCCCGCGAGTACGGCGAACGCCCCCGGTACCTCATCGGCCCCGGCGTGTACCCGGAGTACGTCCGTTTGCTCCGGGCGCTCCTCGCGGTCCTGCTGCCCCTCACCCTCGCCCTGGTGCTGATCGAAGGGTTCGTCTCCGCCTCCTCCGACCCCGGCGACGTCGTCCTGGGCCCCCTCGTGGCGCTCCTGGCCGTCACCGTGCACGTCAGCTTCTGGGTCACCCTGGCCTACGCGGTCATCGAGTGGGCGCGTCCGGCCGACGCCCGGGACCGGCCCCTCCTCGCCTGGGACACCGCCCAACTGCCCGAGGAACCGGCACGCGGGGTCGGCGCGGGGGAGAGCCTCCTCCACGCGGCCGTCACCGTCCTGATGATCGCGCTCCTGGCCTGGCAGCTCACCGGCGTCTCCAACCCGGACACACAGCTACAGGTTCTCAACCCCGACCTCTCCCTGCTTTGGGGCGCGCTGCTGGTCGGACCGTTCCTGGTCGAGGCCGTGGTGCTGCTCGCCGCCTGGCGGCTCGGCCGCTGGACCCCGGCGCTGGCCGTGGGCAACGTGCTCGCCAGCGCCACCTGGGCGGTGGTCGCCGTGTGGCTGCTCCTGCGCGGCGACCTGATCGTCCCCGACCTCCCCGAGCGGATCGGCGCGGTCTTCGGCGTCGCCGCCGACTGGTCGGTGGCGCCCCTCCCGCTCGCGGTCGCGGTGATCGCCCTCAGCGCCTGGGAGATCGTCTCCTGCCTGCGCAGGTCCCTCCGGTCCGGGGCCGCACCGGCCTGACCCGCGCCCCGCGCACGCGAAAGGGGCCCGAACGGACGACTCCCCTCGGGAGCGCCCGCTCGGGCCCCTCGTCGTCTGACCGCCTGCACCCGGTCAGCCCCGCCCGTGGGCGGTGTTCGTTACAGCAGGAACAGGCCGAGCACCCACACCGCGACGAAGGCGGCGACACCCTCGATGAGGGTGGCCAGGGTGAGGGTCCGGTACGCGGTCGCGACCGGGATACGGCTCAGCTGCGAGACGACCCAGAAGTAGGAGTCGTTGGCGTGCGAGACCACCATCGCGCCCGCGCCGATCGCCAGCACGGACAGGACCATGCCTTCCGTTGAGGCCAGACCCAGCGAACCGAGCATGGGGGCGAGCATCGCGGACGTGCTCACGATCGACACCGTCGAGGAGCCCTGCGCGGTCTTGAGCGCGGCGGCGATCAGGAACGGCACCGCGAGGCCCAGACCCAGGTTGCTCAGGCTCACCGAGAGGAAGTCGGTGAGCGGCGAGGCGGCGAGCACGCCACCGAAGGCCGCACCGGCACCGGTGATGAGCAGGATCGGACCGGCCAGGCGGACGGCGTCGTACATCTGCTCGTTGAAGCGGGCGAGCTTGCCGTGGCCGCGCAGCAGCGTGACGGAGGCGAGCAGGCCGATCGCCAGGGCGATCACCGGGGTACCGACGAAGGCCAGGATCTCGAACGCGAAACCGTTGCCGATGGGCCGCGACGGCAGCTGCACGATCGAGCCGACGCAGATGAGGATCAGCGGCAGCAGGATCGGGAAGAACGCCAGGAACCCGTTGGGCAGGCGGCCGTAGCTCGCCCGCAGCTCGTCGTAGGACTGGTCGGAGATGTCGGTCTCGGTCTCGGCGGGCAGCGGCGTGAACTCCTTGCGGGAGTGCAGGCTCGCGAAGACCAGACCGGCGATCGCGGCGACGAGGGCGACCGGCAGACCGAGCATGATGATCATGCCGAGGTCGCTGGTGACACCGAGGTTCTCGGCGGCGGCCAGCGGACCCGGAGTCGGCGGGACCAGGGTGTGCGTGGCGTACAGACCGGTCATCAGCGCGATCGAGGTGGCCAGGGCGGACACCCCGGTGCGCACCGTGATGGCCTTGCGCAGCGAGTTCAGGATGACGTACCCGGAGTCACAGAACACCGGGATGGAGACGATGTAGCCGATGAGGGACATCGTCAGGTTCGGGAACCGGGTGCCGAGGACCTTGATCAGGCCCTCCGCCATCGCGATCGCGGCGCCGGAGCGCTCCAGGACCACACCGATCATCGTTCCGAAGAGGATGACCAGACCGATGTTGCCGAGCGTGCCGCCGAACGAGGCGGTGATGGTCGGGACGATCTCGGCCAGCGGCAGCCGGTACATGAAGGCGCCGAGGATGGCGGCGCCCATCAGGGCGAGGAAGGGACTGATCTTCCACCTGGCGGTGGCGAGCACGATGCCCACCACGAGCAGGAGGAGGATGGCGAGGTTAATCACGGAAGTTGTTCCTTAGCGAAGGCCGGGACGAGATCAGACCGGCCGGGTGGGGAGGATGACGCGACAGCAGTTGAACGCCGTCCAGGTGATGGCGGAGACGGCCCCGTCCCGCATCTCGTCCAGGGTCCGGGGGCCCTGGGCGATCGAGAACGCCGCCGTGATCCCGGAGCGGCGGAGCTCGTCGGGACCGACGGACACACTTCCGGCGATCACCACGACGGGCACGTTTTCGGGGGTGAGGCGGCGGACTGCGTCGACGACCTTCCCGCCCAGGGACTGGCTGTCGAAGCGGCCCTCGCCGGTGAGGACGAGGTCGGCGCGGGAGAGCAGCTCCTGCGCCCCCAGGACCTCGGCGACCATGCGGGAGCCGGGCAGGACCTCGGCTCCGAGCAGGGCGCTGAGGGTCACGGGCATGCCGCCGGCGGCGCCCATGCCGGGCACGTCCCGCAGGTCGTCGCCGGTGCTCTTGGCGAGGACCTCGGCCAGCCGGTCCAGGCCCGCGTCGAGCACGCGCACGTCCTCGGGGTCGGCGCCCTTCTGCGGACCGAAGACGGCGGCGGCGCCGCGCGGGCCGACCAGCGGGTTGGTGACGTCGCACGCCACCCGCCAGCGGACGGAGCGGGCGCGCGGGTCCAGCCGGTCCAGGTCGAGGGAGGCGAGATCGCCGAGGCGGCCGCCCCCGTCGGACAGCTCCGCGCCGTCCGCGTCGAGGAAGCGCACACCGAGTGCGCTGAGCATGCCGGTGCCGCCGTCGGTGGAGGCCGAACCGCCGATGCACAGGAGGATCTCCACGACACCCCGGTCGAGCAGCTCGGTGACGATACGGCCGACCCCTCGACTGCTCGCGGCGCGCGGCCGGAGGGGGACGTCGGCGACGCCGGGCAGGCCGTTGGCCTCGGCGGCCTCGATGACTCCGGTGGTGCCGTCGGGCGAGACGCCGAAGCGGGCCCGGGTGGGGCGGCCGAGGGCGTCGGTGGTCTCCACCGAGAGCGGTTCCGTGCCCCAGGCGCCCAGCAGGGCGTCGAGGGTGCCCTCGCCGCCGTCGGCGAAGGGCAGGGTGGTGACGGAGACGGGCAGTCCGCGGTCGGCGTAGGCGTCGCGGACCCCGCGCGCCATCGCCTCGGCGACCTGGACGGCGGAGGCGCTCCCCTTGAACGAGTCGGGAATCACCACGACCCGGGTGGCCGGGGGCGCGTCGGCGGCCTCGTCATGCTCATGCAACTCGGTGGACATGAGCGAGATCATAGAATTCGGTTCGGTGCATTTCGACGGTGGAGCGCCCTGTCTTCCTGGGGCTTTATGTCGGAATTATATGCGAAATGCCCAGTGCTGCCTCCGCGTACAGGCACATGTGCACTGTGGTGAGGTGATCCGGGCGTCGGATGTCCAGGCCAGTGGCCTCACGAACCCGGTCCACGCGCTGGAGCAGTGTGTTGCGGTGCACGAAGACGGCGTCGGAGGCCTCGCGCATGGAGACGGCCGACGCCATCGCGAGGACGGTCCCGCGCTGCGCCGGACTCAGGGCCGAGGTGCGCGCGGACATGCGGGCCAGGGTCCGCCGGGGCAGGTGGGCCACGGACACCGCGATCTCCCGCGACCACGGGCCGGGGCGCTCGATGCTCGGGATCAGCCCCGCGTACCGGCACAGCGCCCGCGACTCCTCGGCGTAGGACATGAGCGCGTCCACGTCGTCCGTGGCCGGGGTGCGCGTGTGGCGGCTGTCCGGGGGCAGCTCCAGTGCGTCGGCGGCCGGAAGACGGCCGGTACCGATGACCCACAGCGCTCCGTGCAGGACGGCCGCCCGCCGCCCGCTGCGCGAGTTCACCCTGGCCGCGGCGGCCTCCGCCAGCTGAGGGGGAGCGACCCCGCCGCCCGGCCTCGGGGCGGCGGCCGCCCACAGGGCCAGCGACCACGGCGGGGCGAGCCCGGCCGCCGCCAGCCGCGCACGGGCGTCGTCCGAACGCGTCGTCCCCGAGCTCAGCGCCGCCACCAGATCGCGGCCTTCGGTGTGCCGCCTGCTCACGGCGTCCTGCTCGTACTCCTGGGAGATGAGCAACTGCACGGTGAGCGCCACCACCCGGGCCAGGTCCTCCACCTCGCGGGGGTTGCCGGTGACCCCGACGACCCCGCGCAGCTCGCCGTCGATCACCAGCGGCTCGTTGGCGCCCGGGCGGTCGGAGGTGCCCGGTTCGGGCACCGTCACCAGCACGCTGCGCCGTTCGGCGATCACCCGCTGCGCCCCGTGGTGCAGGCTCCCGACCCGCGACGGGTCCATGCACGCGATGATCGTGCCGTGCTCGTCCATCACGTTGATGTTGTGGCTGATGGTCGGCGCGATGACGTCGACCACCCGTTGGGCGAGTTCGCTGCTCAGCGGCGCCCGCCGACGGTCTCCGGTCATGTCCGCAAGCCTAACGGCGCCGGTGCCGGAAAGGGGTGTTCCGTGTCCCTTCCCGGTGATGGGTCCGCCCTCGCCACGACCGCGCGCGAAGCCCCGTTCCCATGGGCTTCGTGACGACGCTCGGTGTCCCGGACCGGCTCGGGACACCGCGCGGAGCCGCTCCCCCGGCAGGGAGGGATCGGGCTTCCCGTGTCCGAGACCCCGTCCCGACGGTGCCCGAGGAGGGCCGTGTGCGTCACCTGGAGGACTTCATGCCGCGCGCGCAACGAGCCCGACGCGGGTTGACCGCACGCCCTCACCGGATCGGGCCGCGACGGCGGCCCCGGGCCCAGCGGGCCCACAGCAGAGCCTGGGTCGCGGGGACGGCCAGGGAGACCGCCACCAAGGCCGCGCCGAAGAGCCACTCCCGGGAGCCGTCCGGGCCGTAGACGCGGCTGGAGGCACCCGCGTCCGTCGCGGGGACGGGTTCGCCCACCCGGCAGGTCGCGGGCCCGGCGGCGTGCAGGTCGACGTTCCTGACAGGCCCGCCGTCGTTCGCGGCGAAGGTCCCGGCGCAGACGCACGACGTGTGTCCGGGATGCCGTACGCAGGAGAGGTCGCTGGCGGTGAACGTTCCCTGGACACCCTCGCCCCGGGCGGCCCTCAGCCCCTGGTCGACCCCGGCCAGGCCCACGTACGCCAGGGTCGCGGCCAGCACCATCAGGACCAGTGTGAACGCCACGGAGGGGCGTCGGGCGGCCTCGGCGCCCCTCGCGGCACGGTCACCCTCCTCGGGGCGGTCACCCTTCTGGGCACGGTCACCTTCCTCGGGGCGGGCGATCCGCAGGGCGAGCGGCGCCGCCAGCGCGCACAGCGCCGCCGCGACCAGCCACACCGCGCCGTACCCTCCGGTCAGGTCCCGGACGAGACCGCCGAAGACGGCCATGGCCCCCGCGCCCGCCTGGTGCGCGGCGCCCACCCAGCCGAAGACGACGGCCCCGTCCGCGCCGAAGACTCGGCGGCACAGCAGGATGGTCGGAGGCACGGTCGCCACGTCCAGGAGCCCGAACACCACCACGAACGCGACGATCGCCACCCCCGCCTCCGGTCCCAGCAGCGCGGGCAGCGACACCAGCAGCAGCCCGCGCCCCCCGTAGTAGAGGGCCAGCAGGAGGCGCGGGTCGACCCGGTCGGTCAGCCACCCGGACAGCACCGTGCCCGCCAGGGAGAACACACCGACCGCCGACACCAGCGCGGCGGCCGTCGTCACCGCCATGCCCTGGTCGCGCGCGGCCGGGACGAAGTGGGTCCACAAGAGACCGTTGGTGCTGGCGCCGCAGACCGCGAACGTCGCGGCGACCACCCAGAACCGCCGGTCCCGCGCCGACGCGTACAGGACCCGCAACGCCCGTGTGGCGGCCCCCCGCTCCGGTGCGGGCCGGGGCACGTCTTCCGTGGCCCCGTACGGACGCAACCCCAGATCGGCGGGGTGGTCGCGCAGGACCAGGGCCACGAGGAGCGCCGTCACCGTGGCGGTCAGGGCCAGTGTGACCACGGCCGGGCGCCACCCCTGCTGGTCCACGATCCACGCCAGGGCGGGCAGGAAGACCAGCTGGCCGAAGGCGCTCGCCCCGGTCAGCGCACCGACCACCAGGCCCCGCCGCCGCGTGAACCAGTGGTGCGCGACCGTCGCGGCGAAGGTCATCGACAGGGAACCGGTGCCCGCGCCGACCAGGAACCCCCAGTAGAGGGTCAGCTGCCAGGACGCGGTCATCAGGGTGGTCAGCCCGGCTCCCGCCACGACCACCGCCAGCGCGGCCACGGCCACGCGGCGGAGGCCGAACCGGTCGGTCAGGGCGGCCGCGAACGGCGCGACCAGGCCGTAGAGGAGCATGTTGACGGACGCGGCCAGGCCGATCGATCCGCGCGACCACCCGTACTCGTCGTGCAGGGGTTCCATGAGCAGACCGGGCACGGCGGCGAAGGCCGCCGCGGCCACGATGGTCAGCCCCGCGACGAGGGCCGTCACCCAGGCGCGGTGGACGGTCACGCGACGGCGCCGGGCACCGGCGGGGCGCGGAGGACTCGGTGTGTCGGTGGTGTGCGGCATGGTTCCAGCCTCGTGTCCGGAGCCGGAAGCGGACAGTGGCCGAAATGACAACAAACGAAAGAATCAGGCCATAGGATCGGGCGCATGAGCGTCTTCGTCCACCCCGGCCGCCACCGCGTGGCCGTGTTCGTCCGCCACGGGGTGCTGCCCATGGAGGCCGGGATCGTCCACCGTCTCTTCGGCCGCGCCCGCACACCGGACGGGCGGCCGCCCTACGAGGTGGTCACCTGCGCCCTGGAACCCGGGGTGGTCACCACCGACACGGACCTCACCCTCAACGTCCGCCACGGCCCCGAAGCCCTCGACGAGGCCGACACCGTGGTCCTTCCCGCCGCCGAGGAGGACTACGGGGAACGCCCGCACGACCCGGTCCGCCCCGCGCTCGCCGCCGCCCTCGCCCGGGTCGGGGCGCGGACGCGGGTGGCCTCCGTCTGCTCGGCGGCGTTCGTGCTCGCCGCCGTCGGCCTCCTCGACGGCTGCCGGGTCACCACCCACTGGATGTCCGCCGGGTACTTCCGCGCGATGTACCCGGGCGTCGAACTCGACCCGGACGTGCTCTACACCGACAACGGGCGCGTGCTCACCTCGGCGGGCGTGGCCTCCGGCACCGACCTGTGCCTGCACATGATCCGTACCGACCACGGCGCCGCCGTGGCCAACGAGGTGGCCCGCAACACCGTGGTGCCCCCGCACCGCGACGGCGGGCAGGCCCAGTACGTGCGCCTGCCGGTGCCCGCCCCGGAGCGGTCCTCCACCGGCCGCGCCCGGGAGTGGGCCCAGAACCACCTGCACCTCCAGCCGAGCCTGGCCGACCTCGCCGAGCGGGAGGCGATGAGCGTGCGCACGTTCACCCGCCGCTTCCGGGAGGAGACCGGACTGTCACCGGGACGCTGGCTCGCGCTGCGCAGGCTGGACCTGGCCCGCGAGCTCCTGGAGGGGACGGACCTCCCGGTGGAGCGGGTCGCGGAACGGGCCGGGTTCGGCAGCGCCGTCTCCCTGCGCCAGCACGTGCACGCCGAGCTCGGGGTCTCGCCCAGCGCCTACCGCCGCACCTTCCGGGGGCCGGGAGGCGTACCGGTGCGCCCCTGAACCCCCGGTCCTCGCGGGCGCGGGTCGTCGTGGACGTGGGCACTCGTGGACGTGGGCACTCGCGGGTGCGGTCCGTCGTGGGAACGGACCAGTGCGGGCGCGGGTCGCGGCGCGCCGGTTCGCGAACGCGTGCGGGATCGGCGGCGAGAGTGGGCATGATGCCGACATGGATCGAGTCCTGCCCCCGACGTGGCGTCCGGCCAGCGAGGCCGACCTGGAGGCGGCCCTCAACGAGGGCGCGTTCACCGAGACCCCCAAACGTGAGGCCAAACAACAGCTCAGAGGCTCCAAGGACCAGGCCAAGGACATGGCGTCCTTCGCGATCGACGGCGGGCTGATCGTGGTCGGCGTGCGCGAGGTCAAGGCGGAGGGGCGGTTCGCGCTGGCGCCGGTCGCCTGGGTCGACCAGATCCTGGAGACCCCGGCCCGGATCGCCGCCTCCGCCTGCGACCCCCCGCTCCAGGTGTCGGTGGAGTGGCTGGAGAGCGAGCGCCCCGGGCACGGCTACCTGCTCATCGAGGTGCCCGCCTCCCCGCTCGCCCCGCACATGGCGGGCGGCGCCTACTACGGTCGCGGCGACCGGGAGAAGCGGCGCCTGTCCGACGCCGAGGTGGAGCGGCTCATCCGGGCCAGGGACACCTCGCTGGACGTGGTGCGCGCCGCCCTGCGCGAGCGGGTGGACAAGGACCCCTTCCCCGAGGGGACGCTGGCGCACCTGCACCTGGTGGCGCTGCCCTCACGGCGCGTCCCCGGGATGTTCAAGGCCTGGACGGCCGCGGAGGACGCCCGCCCGCTGCTGTTCGACCTCGTCCGCGACGGGGTGACGCGGCGGACCAGGGACCGGGCCGGACCGGCGTCCCGGGTGTCGCCGGTCCTCGGGGAACTCGCCTCGGGGTTCCGCACCGCCGGAGGGGTGGGGATCGCGAGCCAGCTCGCCACGTCGTCGATGGTGGTCCGGGAGGAACGCGACCTGCGCTTCGTCGTCCGCGAACGGGGAGAGGTGTCGCTGTACTGCGGACGCGCGGCGGCCCGGACCGACGGCCGGTACCTGTTCTTCGACGGAGCCCTGGCCTACCGGGTGCGGGCCTTCCTCGACCTGCTCGGCAGCCTCTCCGAGGACGCCGGGTACGGCGGCGGGTGGGACGTGGGGGTGGCGGTCACCAACACCCACGGGATGTCCGCCTGGGGCGGGGAGAACGGTTCCGCTCCGGGGACGGAGTACGACGCCGACCGCTACGAACAGGTCACCCGGGTGCCCCGGCTGGAGCTGGAGAAGCCCGGCAGCGCCACCGACCGCCTGGTGGGAGAGCTGCTGCGGTCGCTGGGCAACGCCTCGGCCCACACGGACCTGCTCACCGACCCGGAGTGAGCCGGGCTGGTGAGAGGACGCGGGCGCGCGTCGCACCGGGTCACAGGAGCCACACCGTGGCCGCGAGAGAGCCGAGGAAGGCCGCCCCGGCGAGCACCTGCCGGGTCCGGTGCGCGTCGCGGAGCTGCGGCGCGGTGCGCGTCGACAACAGCAGGTACCCGTCGGGGGAACTCGCGACCACGGCCTCCCCGTTCCAGCCGTACGAGACGCCGCTGACCAGCAGACGGGTCCCCGGCGGTACCGACCACTCCCGGTAGGAGCGGCCGGCGGCGGAGTGCTCGTACCCGGCCGCCCCCGGCTCGCCTCCGGCCACCCGGCACCCGGGCGCGCCCTCCTCCAGGGAGTCGGCCACGAAGGAGTCGTGGGTACGGGCGACCCCGTCCGCCACGGCCCCGCGCGGATAGCACCACGCCCTCCCCGTCCTGTCCTGGAGACGGAAGGGCGCATCGCTCTGTTCCGCCGCGACCAGGGTCGTGCGCAGCCGCGCGTAGCGGGAACGCTCGTCCGGTCGGTGCTCCCACACCTCGGTCCGGTACCAGACGCACCCGGCCCCGGAGTAGGGCGCGGTCAGCGGCCCCGAAACCCCGGGGACGGCGTTGCCGTCGACCACGATCGCCGTACCGGAGCGGGGGAGGTCCCGCAGCGGGGGGTCCTGGGCGCCGTGCGGCCTCAGGACCCCCGCGCGGGCGCGCGTCACCCGGGCGAAGAGCAGACCGGTGAGCACGCTGGCCAGCAGGGACAGGAGCTGGAACGCGGTGCGCGCCCCGCCGACGAACAGGTCATCCATGGTCGCGACCTCCCGCACCGGTGACCGGCACCCGGCCACCGGCACGGAATGCGGTCAGCCCCCCTCCCCGTCGCTCGGGCCGGTCTCGGCGAGGTCGTCGCGCCTGGTCGCGGGAGACAGGGGAGTTCCCGCCAGGTATCCGGCGCGCGCCAGGGCGTTGCCCCCCACCGCGGCGGTGGCCAGCTGCACCAGCAGCGCCAGCCCGATCTTGAGCGCGTTCTCCACCGAGGGGAACCACAGCAGCAGACCGAGCATGAGCAGGGGGACGCCCAGCCCGGCGGCGATCGACACCCCGTGCAGCCGCGAGTAGAAGTCGCGCAGGCGCACGAGGCCCAGGGCCCCCACCGCGAAGACGGCCGCCCCCGCGACCACACAGGCCACGGCCAGCGTCTGGAGCGTGGTCATCGTTTGCCTCCGGAGATCAGTCGGGCCAGGGACAGGGCGGACAGGAACCCCACGAGCGCGCACACCAGCACGATGTCGACCACTAGCGCGGAGTCGATACGAAGGCCGAGGGCGACGACGAGTCCGACGAAGCCGAGGAAGACCACGTCGGCCCCGGCCGCCCGGTCGGCCCCCCGGGGGCCCGTGAGGATGCGGTGGGCGGCCACCGCCATGGACACCCCAAGCAGCAGCAGGGCGATGTCGACGGGATGCATCAGGAGTCCTCCCCCTGGTCGGTGCCCCTGGGCCCGTCGGCGCGCGTCAGGCTCAGGAGGTAGTCCTCCATCTGGCGGATGTCGTCGAAGAAGGCCGGTTCGTCGGCGGTGAACATGCCGTGCACCCACAGGGTGGGCGGGTCCGTACGGGTGGCCACGGTCACCGTTCCGGGGGTCAGGGAGACCATGTTGGCGACGGCCGTGATCTCCAGGTCGGTGCGGCAGCGCAGCGGCACCTCCAGCACCGCCGGAACCGACGCGCTGCCGGGGGTGAGGACGTCCCGGGCGACCTGCCACGTGGCGGTCACCACCCGGGCGCCGTAGAAGAACGGGAACCACACGAGCCGCAGGGCCCTGCGCGGGTAGGAGGTCATCGGTTCGTCACCGCCTCGACGTAGGTGGAGGTGTCCAACAGGTGGGCGGCGGCCTGCGCGCTCAGGTCGAGCAGGACCTGGGCGCCCAGACCGACGACGAGGGTGACGCCGGTCAGAGCCACGGCGGGCAGCACCAGGCCGGTGCGCATCCTCGTGGGGGCCGGAGCCGTCGGGGCCGTCACGCCCCCTTCACCGGACAGGGCGATCCCGGTGGCGGGGACGGACCCTGGTCCGGGCCCCGCTCCGGAGCCGGTCCCGGACCCCGGATCGGGACCCCAGAACACCGAACCCCAGATCTTGAGCATCGACATCAGGGTGATGAGGCTGACGGCGACGGCGATCGCGGCGACCGCCCACTGACCGTCGTCGAGCGCGGCCGCCACCAGGGTGAGCTTGGCGACGAACCCGGAGAAGGGCGGCAGCCCGGCCAGGGACAGCGCCGCGCCCAGGAACGCGAACGCTAGCAGCGGCTCCCGACGCGCCAGCCCGCCCAGCCGGTCGAGGGCGCCCGTGCCGTGCGTGTGCTCGACGGCACCGGTGGACAGGAACAGGGACGCCTTCACCACCATGTGGTGGACGAGGTAGAAGATGCCCGCCACCAGCCCCAGTTCGGTGAACAGGGCCACGCCGAGCAGGATGTAGCCGATCTGGCTCACCATGTGGAAGACCAGGATCGAGCGGGTGGTGTTCTCGCCCACCGCCCCCAGGACGCCGATGAGCATGGTCGCCGAGAACAGCACCAGGCCCACCCACAGCAGCGAGGCCTCACCGTCGAACACCACGGCGTAGAGGCGGTAGATCGCGTAGATGGCGACCTTGGTGTGCAGCCCCGAGAACAGGGCGGTCACCGCGGGGGAGGGCGCCGTGTACGTGCGCACCAGCCAACCGTGCACCGGCACGACGGCCGCCTTGACCGCCATCGCCAACAGCACCACACCCATGGCGACCGCGACCACCGGCGACTCCTTCGCCGCCCCGGCGAGCTCGCCCAGCTGCACGGTCCCGGCGGTGCCGTAGACCAGGGCCACGCCCGCGAGGAACACGGTCGAGGTCAGCAGGTTGAGGGCGACGTAGGTCCGCCCCCCGCGCAGGCCGCGCAGTGTCCCGGCGATCGCCATCAGCCCGTAGGAGGGCAGCAGCATCACCTCGACGAACACGAAGAGGTTGAACAGGTCGCCGGTGAGCAGGGCGCCGTACACCCCCGCCGACAGAACCAGCACCAAAGTCGGGAGGAAGCGGCGTTCGGTCTCGCCGGTGGCCACGGCGAAGGCCGAGCACACCAGCACCAGCAACGCGGTGGTGGTCACCATCAGCGCGGCGAAGGTGTCGGCGACGAAGGGGATGGACACCCCGGCGGGCCACAGGCCCACCTGGTGGGCGTACACCTGTCCCTCGCGGGTGGCCCAGAGCAGCGCGGCGCCCGCCGCGAACGCGAACCCGCTGGTCCCCAGGAACAGCGCGCGGGCCAACGGCCGCGCGAGGGGCAGGACCAGCAGCGCGGCGCTCAGGAGCGGCACCGCGACCAGTACGGGCAGGAGAACGGGGATCATGAGGCGTCCTCGGTGTCGTCGCCCTCACCCGTCGCGGCGAGAGTGAGCATGTAGATGGTGATGGAGAAGGCGATGACGATCGCCGTGAGCACGAACGCCTGCGGTAGGGGGTCGGCCATGTCGGCGACGGAGCCCTGCCCCAGCAGCGGCGCGCCCCGCTGGAAGACCCCGCCCGCCGACATCAGCAGGAGGTTCGCTCCATGGCTGAGCAGGACGAAGCCCAGGACGACGCGGACCATGCCGCGTTGCAGGATGAGGTAGACGGCTCCGGCGATCAGGACGCCGATCGTGAGGGCCAGGGTCATCGGGTTCCTCCGGTGGCCGGATCGTGCCGGACGGTGTCGGGTGCGCGGTGTGCCTCGGCCTGGAGGGGTCCGACCCGGCCGCGCCGGGGCATCCCCAGCTGGTTGAGCGCGGTCAGCAGCACGCCGACCACGGCCAGGTAGACACCCACGTCGAAGACGAGCGCGCTCGTGAAGTGGTAGTAGCCGCCCCACGGCAGCGGGATCTCCGCGTGCAGGGGCCGCAGGAAGGAGCCGTCGGCGTACCCGAGCAACCCGGTGACGGCGGCGGTGAGCACGCCCGCGGCGATGAGGACCGGGTAGGCCAGGCGGATACGGGCGGCCGACGCGCTGGGCGCCGCCAGGTAGGCCAGGGCGAGGGCGGAGCCGCCGACCAGGCCGGAGATGAACCCTCCGCCCGGCGCGTTGTGCCCGCGCATCAGCAGGTAGACCGACCACAGCACCAGCAGCGGGACCAGCCAGCGCGCCACGGTGCGCATGATCACCGTGTTGTCGACGGAGTTCCAGACCGGGCTGGAACCCGGTGCCGCCGACGCGGCCCCGCCGTTCGAGAGGAGGCCGGACGACCGCAGGACCGCGATGATGATCAGACCGGCCACCCCCAGGACCGTGAGCTCGCCCAGGGTGTCCAGGGCCCGGTAGTCGACCAGGATCGTGTTGACCACGTTGGTCCCGCCGGTGTCCTCGGGCGCGTTGGCGAGCAGGTGCTCACTGACGGCCGAGGGCTCCCTACGGCCCGTCAGCAGGTAGGCGCCCAACGCCGCCACGGTCCCGGCGGTCAGCGCGATCACGGCGGTGACGGCCGTGCGCGAGCGGCTGACCCGGTGGAACTCCCGGGGGAGCCGACGCAGGACGAGGACCGCCACGACCACCGTCAGGACCTCCACCAGCAACTGGGTCAGGGCCACGTCGACGGCGCCGAGGAACACGAACCACAGGGCGGTGGCGAACCCGGCCACGCCGACCAGCGCCAGGGCGGCCATCCGCGAGCGGGTCACCACCGAGGTGAGCACCGCGACCGCCGTCAGCGCCACCAGGAGCCAGTCCAGGGCCCGGGAGGTGGGGGCGGGCGAGACCCCGTAGTCCAGGCCAAGCCCGGACACCACGGCGGCGAGCACCGCCAGCAGCACGAACGGCACGACCAGGTGACGGGTGGGCGCGTCGGTACGGGTCAGGTCGCCCACGCGTCTGCCGAGGGCGATGACCCCCGCGTGCGCGTGCTCGAAGACGGCCGTTCCCCGGACGGGGAGCAGCCGGTACCCGGAGATCCGCTCCCCGCACCGCGAGGCCCAGGTCACGAGCGCGCCGAGGAGCACGGCGGCCGCCGACATCCCCAGCGCCGGGTTGAGCCCGTGCCACAGGGCCAGGCCCGCGTCGGCGGGGGCCAGGGCGGCGTCCCCGGCGGCCCGGCCGATGGCCGGGTTCAGCGCGGTGACCGCCAGCCCCAGGACCAGGCCCGCCCCGGCGGCGACCACGGGTGCCGCCAACAGCGCCACACCGCCCTCACGGGGCGGCTCCACCCCCGGACGGCGCCGGTCACCGCCCCCGAAGGCCATGTACACGAACCGGAAGGCGTAGGCGAAGGTCAACGACGCGGCGACGACCGCGACCGCTCCGGCCACCGGCCCGGCCCAGACGGGCCCCGGCGCGTGGAGCAGCGCCTCGAACAGGTTCTCCTTGCTGACGAACCCCAACAGGGGCGGCACCCCCGCCATGGACAGCGCGGCCAGCGCGCTCACCGTCGCGGTCACGGGCATCGTCCGGCGCAGACCGCCCAGCTCCCGCAGGTCGCGGGTCCCCGTCTGGTGGTCGATCACGCCCACCGACATGAACAGGGCGGACTTGAACAGCGCGTGCGCCACGGTGTGCACGGCGGCGGCGACCAGCGCCTGCGGGGTGCCCACACCGATGACCGCGACGAGGAACCCGAGCTGGCTCACCGTGGAGTAGGCGGTGAGTTCCTTCAGGTCGTCGCGTTGCAGGGCCAGGACCGCGCCGAGCACGGCGGTGGTCAGACCCACGACGACCAGGGTCGTGCCCCAGACGGCGTTGTCGGTGAAGGCGGGGGAGAACCGCATCGCCAGGTAGACACCGGCCTTGACCATCGCGGCCGCGTGCAGGTAGGCGCTCACCGGGGTGCTCGCGGCCATGGCGTCGGGAAGCCAGTAGTGGAAGGGGAACTGGGCCGACTTGGTGAACACCGCGACGATGACCAGCACGGCCAGGACGGTGGTGAAGACGGTGTCCTGGGTCCAGGACGGGTCGGCCAGGATCTCGCTCAGGCGGGTCGTGCCGGTGCGCACCCACAGGAGCACCACCGCGGTCAGCAGCGCCAGACCGCCCATGGCGGTCAGCAGGAACGTGCGGATCGCCGGCCGGACCGCCCCCGGCCCGGACAGGCCGATCAGGTAGAAGGAGCAGATCGTGGTGAGCTCCCAGAACACGAAGAGCAGGACCACGTCGTCGGCCAGGACCAGACCGGTCATCGCCAGCGCGAAGGCGCTCATCAGGACGTAGAAGCCGGTCCGGCGCCCGGGCGGGAAGTAGCGCGTGGAGTAGGCCATGACCAGCGCGCCCACGCCGAGTACGAGCACGCAGAACAACCAGGCCAGGCCGTCCATGCGCAGGTGCAGCCCCACGCCGAGCGCGGGCATCCAGGGCAGCGACGCCTCCAGCACGCGGTCGTGGTTCCACAGGGGCGGGCCCTGGGCGAGGACCCACAACGCGGCCAGGGCCAGCACCAGGGCGACCGGCCACCCCGTGGCACGGCCCAGCAGGCGGTCCAGCAACGGGACGAACAGGGTGATGGCGGTGAGTACGACAAGGAGGAGGATCAGCAGCACGCCGCTGTCCTTTCAACGGTTGCGCCCCGGTCCCCGGGCGTGTGCGGGCACACGTCGGAAACGGCCGTACCCGCGCAGGGGCGGAGCACGGTCGGCGTTGGTGAACAGGGGTGAAGGAGGGCACGCCACACGTGCCCCGGGGCACGACGGTGAGCGCGAGGTCGCGACGCCTACGTCAGGGACCGGGCACGGGTGTGGAGCGGCGCGGTGCCTGACCGGCGCGCGGACACGCGACGATCGTCATGCGGAGAAGAGAAGACGCCTCGACGGAGGCGGAGGGGTCAGCTGCGTCCGGGCGGGCAGGAGCTGAGCTCACCGTGGGCGTTGGTGCCCCACGAGGTGGAGTAGCCGTTGGTTCCCAGGGGGTAGGGGTTGCGCACGAGCACCTTGAGGCGCTCGGCGAAGCGCGAACGCCCCACACGGGAATAGGCGGGCAGAGCACGGTAGGACGCGTGCTCCGCGAGAGAGGACGAACGAGGATGCGTCGAGGTGATCGCGGTCACCGACGGGGACATCACGACACCTCCTCAGACAACTCGGAACATCACAGCGCGCCCGACTCTACCAGCAGCCGGTTCGCGCGCACCAGAGGAGGCCGCGGCGCGCGCGTGGGACGGCGCGTCGGGGGCCGGTCGCGGAGCGCGCGGCCCCTACCGGGCCGGGGTGTGGGATGCCAGGACGACTGAGGGCGGGCCGACGCCCCACACCGACCGAAGGGGCCCGACATGGTCAGCAGGTTCACGGAGCTCGCGATCGACTGCGCCGATCCGCAAGCGCTCGCCCGGTTCTGGTGCGCGGTCCTCGACTACCAGGTGCGTGACGACCGGCCGGAGGAGGGGTTCGTGACCATCGGTGGCGCCGCCGGTGTGGAGGGCACGGAGGGGCCCGGGCCTGTGGCCCCGGTGCTCACGTTCGCACGCGTGCCGGAGGGCAGGGTGGTCAAGAACCGGCTGCACATCGACGTGAACCCCGCCGACCGCGACCAGGACGCGGAGGTCCGGAGGCTGGTCGGGCTGGGCGCCCGCCACGTCGACGTGGGTCAGGGCGACGCGAGCTGGGTGGTGCTCGCCGACCCGGAGGGCAACGAGTTCTGCGTCCTCGCGACCCGCCGCCCCTGAGGGGGTGTCCGGAGCGGTCCGGTCCGCCCTCGAACCGCCGTCCCGGGCCGGAGGGCCGGGGGCGAACCGGGGTCGATGTCTGAGCGCGCGAGGGAGTCGTCAGAATCCGCCGGGCGCCCGAGTGGGGACACGGTGCGAAACGGAATCCGGACCGGATGGACAGGGCGGCGGGCTCCCCGGCGGTTCGGGTGGTTCACCAGACCTTGCACCGCCTTCGCCTCCCCGACCTCGCCACTCAATGGAACCGGGTGGCGGTCGCGGCGGGTGGCCGTGACCGGACGCCGCGACCGCCCACCGCTGCGGTAGAGTTGACCCGGCGACGGCCGGGAGCGGGCTCCGGGTCGAAGCGCGGGCCTCTAGCTCAATTGGCAGAGCAACGGACTTTTAATCCGTGGGTTCAGGGTTCGAGCCCCTGGGGGCCTACTCGATCCATTTCACTGTGGCGAACCTGCTCCTCGGCTTTCGTTGCGCGCTCTCGTGGCGGCCACAGGGGCCTCGTGGTGAGTACACGCTCTGGTGCGGGAAGAAGTGAGGCCCAGGGGGCCTCACCCCTTCCCTTCCTTGTCCTGGCGCGATCACCGCGCGGCTACACGGAACTCAGTACTGGTGGAGTCGGCGCAGCTTCGGACGCGTGCGCAAGACGACGTACACAGCGGTCCACACCACGGCCACGATCAACCCGATCAGGACGCCCCGCCCGAATTCCTGGAGGATCGACGCCTGCTCACCCCCATAAGCCATGACGAAGCAGAACGCCACGAAGAACGCCATGGGAAAGTGGAGGACCGCCTGCGTGATGTAGCGGAACCGCCGATCGCGCACCATTCTCACACCGACACCGACACCACCGGCAGCGATACCTCCGGTCGTGCGTACGGCGCCGACGAAGGCGTCGGCCGGGGCGTCGACCACACGTCCGGCGATACGGCTCATGTCCTGCTCGAACTGGGCGTTCGCTCT
This sequence comes from Nocardiopsis sp. NPDC007018, assembly GCF_040635075.1. NCBI lineage: Bacteria > Bacillati > Actinomycetota > Actinomycetes > Streptosporangiales > Nocardiopsidaceae > Nocardiopsis > Nocardiopsis sp. NPDC007018. Next base: position 143,169 of record NZ_JBEYHA010000009.1, on the reverse strand, counting down.
GGCTCTGGCAATGTCGTCCTCCAGGCCGGTCACCCGGTACCCGCCGTGGAAGTTGTCCCTGCTGATACGTGCCATGATCGGTTTTCCTACTCCTTCGAGTAGCTCTCGCCATTCCAGCGGTGCTGGTCGGGGATGGAGACGCTTCCGTCGTCGCGGACGGACGCTGTGAGGGAGCCGTGGCGGCTGAACCGATGAGGGTCAGATCGGTACTGGACGGTGACCACGTGCCGTTTTCGTCGCGTCGCACACCCTCGACCTCGTCATAGGCCCCGGTGTGAACGCGTTCGCCGCCGGGCTCGAAGACGGGCACGGTATGTCCGGCGGTGCCGAAGTAGGTGCCCTCGATGGAGTCGCCGCCAGAGCACCCGGCCGGCGCAAGGGCGATGCTGGCAGTGGCAACCGCGGCTGCGGATCAGTTCTCTCGCGTACGCCGACGGCAGCGCGTTCTTCTCCGCGCCGCGGTTATCGTGGTACACGAGGCGAATCTACAGGAAATCACCAGTTCTGGTAGAAGCGATCGAACCCGATACTCCCCGCCTCCATTCCCCGGCCTCGGAAGGCTCGCGTTTCGCGTCATTCCTCTGCCTGGAGTGCGGAATCCAGGCCTGCTCCGACTGGGCGATACCGGCTACGTCGGGCCGCCCGACGTGGTGTTCCGCCGAGCCACACTCCGCCCGTGCCACACTCCGCTCACCCGGCAATCCTGTGATCGCCCAGTTCGAGAACTGGGGAGTCCCGTGCCGTACCGCAGGCCCCAAAGCGGCGGCCTGTACCGGGACGCGGGCGGTTTCGGGGCAGAGCCTGTTCGGCGAGCGGCGGCCTGTACCGGGATGCCGGTCGGCGGTGGTCCGCCGGATGGTCGTGGGCGGGTGAGATGATCACCGGGCGTCCGCTGGGCGCGTGCAAAAATACACATGGAGAAATATTGCGCGCACTGCAATCGTTGTTCGTGCAAGGGGAGGACCTATGGGGCTGCGAGAACGCAAGAAGCTGGCCACGCGCCGGGCTCTGCGGGAGGCCGCCGTGCGGCTCACCCTGGAGCGCGGGCTGGAGAACGTGACCGTCGAGGCCATCTCGGCCGAGGCCGACGTCTCGCCCCGCACCTTCTTCAACTACTTCGCGACCAAGGAGGACGCGCTCCTCGACGACGTCCCCGTCTCCCTCGACGAGGAGGCCCGCGAGGAGTTCGTGGCCGGCGGCCCCACCGGCGTGTTCACCGAGGACCTCGGCGCCCTCCTGATGGCCTCCCTGCTCGTCTCCGGCGACCTCGGCAGACAGCGCGCCGACATCGCCCTGCGACGGCAGCTGATGGACCGTGAACCCCACCTCCTGCCCGGTCTGCTCAGCCGCTTCCACGACGTGGAGCGGAGCGTGGCCTCGGCGATGGCCGAACGCGCCGGGGTCCCCCTCGACGACGCCCGATCCCAGGTGGCCGCGGCGGCCGCCATGGCCGCGACGCGCCAGTCCATGAAGGGCGTCCCCGAACACGAGGAGGGCGTCGACGAGCTCCGCGCCCGTCTCGGCGAGGCCTTCAGGACACTCGGCGACGTCTTCGCCCCCGGCCGACGGGGCTGACCGGCCCCGAGTGTGCCCCAGGTCTCGGGAACGCGCCCGGGGCCAGCGCCGTCGAAGCCACGCGGGACCCTTCGGGGGCGGAAGTCAGGGACCGCCCAGGGCTGTCCCCGATGGGAATCGTCGTCGTCGGAGGGCATGGTGGAGACATGAACGAGAACTTCTCCACCAAGCGCCTCCAGCGCAGCGAGACCGACCGTTTCCTCACCGGCGTCTGCGGCGGCATCGCCGCCTACACCGGTGTGGACTCCACGATCATCCGGATCGTCTTCGTCGTCCTGGCCCTGCTGGGCATGGCCGGCATCCCGATCTACATCCTGGCCTGGCTGCTCATGCCGGCCGAGAGCGAGCAGCGCTCGCTGCTGGAGCAGATCATCCGCAACTTCCAGGGAAAGTCGAGTGACAACTGATGTGGACCCTGCGCGCACACCCGGGGTGGCGGCGGCGCGAGCTGTGCGCCCCACGGGAGGAAAGTCAGAACGACCAGTCCCGTGAGACCTGCTCGCGGAGCACCGCCCCGAACACCGAACCCGCCTCCTAGGAGGCGGCCTCCGACTCGGTCGCCTCCATCCGCTCGATGACCTCCCGGGACATCCGGGACCACGGGATGGCCAGAGCGATCGCGGAGAGCAGGGCGAGCAGCCCGGCGCCGACGATCACCGTGCTGGTGCTGGTGAGCTCCACGAAGTAGCTGGACAGCAGGATTCCCACACCCTGCGCGGCCTGGAGCCCCGAGGCGACCAGGCCGAACGCCAGTCCGCGGCCCTCCTTGGGCACGCACAGGACGAAGGCCGCGTTGGCCACGAACTGGTAGGAGCCTGCCGCACCGCAGAGCGTCAGGGCGGTGATCATCATCCACAGCGGCATGGGGAACACCCACAGCAGCAGGGGGACACAGGTGAGGACCGCCAGCGGGCCGAGCAGACGGGTCCGGGTGGGCGGGGCGATCAGTCGGGTGAGCACGAAGCCGCCGACGAGCGCCCCGATCGACTGGCCCGCCATGATGAACCCGGCGGCGGCCGGACCGGCTCCGGCCTCGTCGGCCATGGGGTTGGCCAGCCCGTAGGGGATCGAGTACAGACCCGCGAGCCAGGCGAGCAGCGCCAGGACGCGCAGCTTGGGGTCGCGGAAGACCAGCTTGGCGCCGTCCCTGGTCATGGCCAGCAGGCCGGGACCCTTCTCACCGGTCTTCTCGCGCGCGGGGGCGGGGCGGGCCCGCACGCCGAACCGCACGATCAGTGCGGACAGGACGAAGAGCACGCCCGTCGACATCAGGGTGATGTTGGGGCTGACGAACGTGACGATCACGCCGCCCGCGATCAGGCCGAGGAGCATCCCGATCTGCGCGGTCAGCTGGATGATCGCTGTGCTGGCCACGTAGCGCTCGCCCTGGACGATCTGGCTGAGCAGCGCCGCCCTGGCGGCGGCGAACGGGATCGACGGCAGGATCGAGACGAACAGCAGCGCCCAGACAGCCCAGATCGGGATGCCGGGGATGCCGACGAGGACGATGACCGCCGCCCGGATCAGGTCGCAGGCCACCATCATCTGACGCCGCGGCAGGATGTCGGCGAGCCCGGAGAACAGCGGTCCGGCGAGGATCGGGGGCAGGAACATGACGGCCAGCGTGATTCCCGCGGCGAACGCGGAGTCGGTCAGCTGGTACACCAGCACGCTGGACGTGATGTTCAGCAGGTTGACGCCGATCACCGACAGGGCGTGGGCCAACCACATGGAGCGGAACTCGGCTATCGCCATGACGTCGCGGTAGCTGCTGCGCCACGCGTTGTCCTGCTTCTTCGGGGACTCGTGGTCTCCGTCACCGGCGGCCTTGTCGAGGCTCGGATTGCCCACCAGGCACTCCCTCACTGTCACAGGGGTGAATCACGCTGTGTCGTGTTCCCCTAACCAACGGTTCCGGAAGTAGGGCGGGCTGGCAAGCGGGTTGGGTGAATTCGTGTCTGATTCGTTGCTCCGAGTAATGTCTCCTGATCTGATTCGGTATCTTCCGTGCGGCCTGCCATCCGGATTGTTTTCCCAGGTGGGTACTGATGCAGGAGAGGTGCGCGCGGCCTCGGGGCATGCCGCGCGGGGGGAGGTGTTCGTTACTCGCCGGAATGGTGTCACTAAAGGGAATCGCGTCCCAGATGGGGCAATTTATGGGACCTTCGGATGATTATTCGCCGATGTGGTCGCTCTGTGTGAGCGTCGACGGATGCCCGGCGCGCCGGCGCGCCGGTGCCGGAGCGCCCGGGGTCACCGGCGCCCTGTGTCAGGTGTGTCCCGTCCACCCGGCGCCCGGTGTGCCGGTTGTCCCGTGCGCGGTTCCCGCCTCAGCCCCAACCGAGCTCCGTCAGACGTGAGTCGTCGATACCGAAGTGGTGCGCGATCTCGTGGACCACGGTGACCAGCACCTCCTCCACGACCTGCTCGGAGGTCGCGCACATGGCGCAGATGTTGCGCCGGTAGATGAAGATCTGGTCCGGGAGCACACCGAAGTACGCGTCGCCCCGCTCGGTCAGCGGAATCCCCTCGTACAGGCCGAGCAGGCCCTCCGGCGACTCCTCCTGGACCGAGATCACGACGTTGTCCATGAGTCGGGCCAGTTCCGGCGGGATCTGGTCCAGGGCGTCGGCCACCAGTTCCTCGAAGTCCCTGCGCGTCAGTTCAACCACGCCTGCCATTGTGCTGCCTCCGCGGGGTTTGGAGGAAGAGACATAACACTCTGGACGGGAGGAAACATTGGGAACGGCTCCAGTCAACGGCATGATGGGGGTGTGTTGTCTTGGGGAGAGATCCGCGCTTACGACTACAAGAGTGCCTTCGAACGGTTCCGCGTGACCCTTCGCCGGTGGCGCTCCGGACGTCTGTGGCGGTGGAGCTGCGTCGTCGCCGCCGGTCTGGTCGGCGGCTGGCTGGGGCTGGCCCTCGGCGGGCAGGTGGTCACGCCGATCGGCCCCGCCGACGTCACCTTCTCCCTGGCGCCCCAGTGGCACGGTGAGACCGTCGTCAACGTCGCACCGCTCGGCCAGCTGGCCTTCGACACCCACGCCGCGCCCCTGCGGCTCGAGGCGACCATCACCGACATCCGGCTGTCCGCCGCCGAGGAGATGTTCGCCGACCCCGACGCCATCAACCGCATGGCGGCCGGGATCGGCGCGGACCTCACGAGCGGTGTGACCGCCCTGCTGCTGCGCTCCCTCCTCGTGGCGGCCCTGGGCGCGACCCTGATGGGCCTGCTGCTGTTCCGGAACGCGTGGCGGGCCCTGGCCAGCGGGGCCACGTCCCTGGTCGTCCTGGTGGGCTGTGGCGGCCTCGCCGGGCTCACCTTCAACCCGAGCGCCATCGCGGAGCCGCGCTACACCGGACTCATCGCGGGCGCCCCACAGGTGGTGGGCAGCGCCGACGACGTCGTCAGCCGGTTCAGCGAGTACCAGGAGCAGCTCGCCGGGCTGGTCGGCAACGTGTCGATGATCTACGAGGCGACGTCGTCCCTGCCCGTGTACGACGACGACGAGTCGGTCATCCGGGTGCTGCACGTGTCGGACATCCAGCTCAACCCGGCGTCGTGGAGCATCATCAACACGCTCCGCGAGCAGTACGGCGTGGACGTGATCGTGGACTCCGGTGACCTGACCGACCGCGGCAGCGCGGCGGAGGACGTCTTCGCCGACGAGATCGGGAAGCTGGACGTTCCCTACGTGTGGGTGCGCGGCCAGCACGACTCCATGGGCACCCAACGCGCGGTGGAGGCCCAACCCAACGCGGTGGTGCTGGACGGGGACGTCGAGGAGGTCGGCGGCCTCACCTTCTACGGAGCGGGCGACCCCCGCTTCACCCCGGACGCCACCCGGCTCAACCCCGACGCCGCCGGAGTGGCCGCGCTGGGCGAGGAGCAGGCGGCCTCCGTCCGGGGCGGCCGGGACGACGTGGACGTCGCGATCCTGCACACACGCACCCAGGCGCTGCCGTTCGACGGCGTGGTCCCGCTGGTCCTGGCCGGGAACGAGCACCTGCGCTCCACGGAGCTCACCGACCTGGGGACCAGGTTCCTCGTCCAGGGGTCCACCGGCGGAGCCGGGCTGCGTGGGCTGGATCACGGGTCCGGTCGGCCGACGCCGTACCAGGCGTCGGTGCTGTACTTCGACGCCGAGACCGGCCGGCTCCAGGCCCGGGACGACATCGACCTCGGCGGGATCGGGCTCACGTCGGCACAGGTCGAGCGGCACATCGAGACCGACCCCGACCGCCGGATCGGTGTGCCGGAGGACGACGGGGACGAGAGCCCGTCGCCGTCGAGGGGCGCGTCGTAGGCTCCGCGTCGTCGCAGGTCCCGCAGGGTTTGTGTGGACTCGGGTATTCGCTTTGGCGTTGGTGGGAATCTCCCCTATGCTTAGGCTGTCTACACGGGCCCCCATCGTCTAGCGGCCTAGGACGCCGCCCTTTCAAGGCGGTAGCGCGGGTTCGAATCCCGTTGGGGGTACGAAGCGGTCAGAGCACTGCCGGGCGTCTGGCAGAATGAGAACCGCAGCGACACACGGGGCCGCGAGGCCCGGTGTGACAACAGAACAAGGTCCTGTGGAGCAGTTAGGAGTGCTCGCCACCCTGTCAAGGTGGAGGCCGCGGGTTCAAATCCCGTCAGGACCGCGTGCGTCGCCGAGGGAATCGGCGCCGCGGCTAGGTAGCTCAGTTGGTACGAGCGTCCGCCTGAAAAGCGGAAGGTCGGCGGTTCGACCCCGCCCCTAGCCACATCCAGCAGACATGCAAAAAGGCCCCGCCACCTGCGAAAACAGGTGGCGGGGCCTTTTCGTGCGTCGGTGGCTGTCGGTGACCGGTGGTGGGTCTCGGTGGTCAGCTGCGCTGAATGCGCGCTGAAGTTAGTAGCGCCGGCGACTCTCCTCGATCTGGCTCTTGGCGCGGTCCTCCTCCCCGACGAGACACTTCGCGTAGATCTTCTTCAGCACGGCCACGCTGTGGCCCGCCCACTGGGCCACGAGCGTCTCTGAGACGCCCGCGTTCAGCCACGTGGACACGCAGGTGTGCCTGAGGTCGTATGGACGCTTCGCGAGCGGAGAAGCCGCGTCAGCGTCACTGAGAGCCTCCGCCCGGGCCCACGTCCACGCGCGCCGGTAGGTGATGGTCGCCAGCGGGCCGCCTCGCACCCCGGTGAAGAGCCGCCCCTGGGCGTCCGTGCCGAACTCCTCCAGGTGCTCCCAGAACAGCCGGGTCAGCTCCGGGTCGCAGGGGACCGGCCGGACCTCTCCCTCTCCTCTCTGTTTGGGGCTGTTGCGGGTGTCTCGGCTGGTGCCGTCATCGGTGAACTCCGGCCGGGCGTCTGGTGTCACTTCGCCCACGTACAACGTCCCCCAGCCGTAGGTGACTTCCTCACGTCCGTCCTCAGTGGTCCGGCGCTGCGGTGCGGGCAGGGAGAGGTCGTGCTTGTGGAGGTTGACCGCCTCCTCGGGTCGGAGCGCGGCGTAGTACATCGATCCGAAGAACGCGACCAGGCGTGGGCCGGACTTCATGCCCTGGCGCCGCTCGGACTCCTCGTAACCGTACTCCCGGACCTTGTTGAGAAGATCCCCGGCCTGCCTTGGGTTGACCACGCACCGTCGGTCTACCTCATGGAATGACCGGGCGCCGGCCGCTTCCAGGTCAGGAATCGGGTTCTGTTCCAGCAACCCCTGGTCGACGGCGTACTTCAACGCGGCCTTGAGGATGCCGTGGTTCCTGCGCTGCGATCCGACTACCAGCTTCTTCCCGTTCAGGTCTCGGATCGCTGCCTGGACAACGGCCTTGGCGACTGAGGGCTCCCGTAGATCCGTTATCGGCCGCGAATGCTCGGAGACCCATTGCAGGGCGTCGATCACGTCCTGTGGGTGCTCGCCAGACCGGAACGTCTTGCTGTAGGCGAACCGTCGGAGAGCCGCCCGGAGCAAAGCGGGGTCGGGCATGTCCCGTTCGGTGGTGAACAGGGCGGTCGTCGCCATCATGAGCGCGAACGCGATGTTGCCCCGGTGCTTGGCGGAGATGTCCGGCCACTTGTGGTCCACGTAGGAGGCCGCGAAATCGTGCCAGGTCACCTCGCTTCGGGCTTCGTCGTCCTTCGCCTTCTCGTTGCGGAGCACACTTACGGGGAGCCCGCGGCTGATGCTGAACCCCTCACCCCTGCTCTGAGCCTGTACGAGCTGGGAACGGAATGCTTCGGCCTGGGCAGACGAACCGTGCGCCTGACGGTGGGGTTTCTTGCCCACCCGCCAGCGGACGGAGTAGGTGGTGACCCGAGCTCCCTTGTACACCTCGGTCTTCCAGATCCGAACCTGGTAGCTCAGGTCATCGGGGGCGATCATCGGGAGCTGTCCTCTGCACTGGTCATGAACTTCTCGAACTCGGAACGGCGGATGCGCAGGCTCCCGTTGGGGAGCTTCGCGCACTTGGGGGCACGGCCCTTCTTCCGCCAGTCATAGAAGGTGTCGCGGCTGATCATCAGCTCCTCGCAGAAGTCGTCGACCGTGAGCCAGCCACGGCTGCGCTGGGCGGGGACGCTGGGGGTCTTGACGTTGCTCATTCGGGTGCGACCTCCAGGTAGACGCGGACGTGGCCGGAGTTGTGGCGGCTCGGGTAGGGCTTTGAGGGGTCGGCGGACGGGATCGCGTTCGTGATGGCGTCTACGACTCGGGCCACGGTCTCCGGCGGCCCGATCACGCGGACCTTGGCCAGGTCCAAACGCGGCTTGCGGCGGTCGGTCATGATGGGTGGTGCCTCCTTACCTTCTGTGGATTGGGGGCGCGGCTCCGGCGGTGCTTGGCGGTACAGGCCGGAGCCGCTTCGTCGATCTGTGTCAGAAGGGCTCGTTGCAGAAGCACTCCTCACCACGGCAATCGCGGCAGATGATCCCGAGTGACTCGTAGGTGGGTTCTCCGCAGTAGCACTCGCAGTGCGATCGGCACTCTGCGCAGACGCCGACGTTCTCGGCCTCGCAGTCACGGCACGTTCCCTTGGTGGTCCTGCTCATTGGTCGATTCCTCCGGTGACGTGGTGTTTATCGGTTGAGTCGCTGGTCGGCGCCGGTCATCTCGACCCGGGTCGTCATCTCGATCAGCCGGGACGCGATCCGGTCGCCCAGAAGTGCGGGGAGCGCGGCGGGCGGCTCGTTGCTGGTGATGATCACCGGGAGCATGCGGTTGTAGCGGTGGTTGACGATCCGGTACGTGGTCTCCTCGGTCCAGGACGAGGACTTCGTGGTCCCGAGGTCGTCCAGCAGCAGCACGGGCACGGTCAGCACGCGCCGCATGAGCCGTTCGCGTTCGTCGTCGTTACCCCTGCCGGGGCGGAGCGCGGCGTACAGGTCGGGGAACGTGGTGGCCAGGAACCCGAACCGCGTGGGCCCGGTCAGGGCAATTCGGCGCACGGCCCCGAACGCGGCGTGGGTCTTGCCGGTTCCGGTGCCGCCCCAGAGCATGAGTGAGGGTGCCTGCGTGACGTCGGCGGCGACCCGGTCGGCCCAGTCGCACACCGTGGGGTGCTGGGTGGTGGCGGTCAGGTAGCGGGGCGGGGCGACGCGTTCGAACTTGGTCAGGGCCGCATTGATGCGCTGCCTGTGGTGGTAGGTCGGGTGCCCCGGCAGTTCGGGGTCGGGAGCGTCCTTGACGGGCCCGGGTGTGGTGTCCAGTCCCTTCTCGCGGGTGATGCGTGCAAGTCGGGCGAGGAACTGCGAGTCGATGGAGGTGTTCATGCGCTTCCTCTCAAGACCAGGGGTCGGGATCGTCGCCGTAGTCGGTCGGGTTGCGGTACGGGGTGTGGCCTCCCACCACACGCAGGTGAGGTCGTGCTGGGGTGGAGCGGTTGATCGCGATGCGCAGGGTGTCTGCGGTCAGAGCGAACCGGCCGTCGGCCGCGACGTGTTCGAGCCCGCGTGTGATGTCCTCGTCGGAGTAGCCGTTGGTCAGGGCCTTCTTGACGACGGCACGGGTCTTGTTCCAGTCGCCCATGCCGTTGGTGGCACGGTGGTAAACGGCGGCGAGCGAGTTGACGCGTTTGCGGTCGATCGGTGCCGCTGCGTCGAGCTGTGTCGTCGGGGTGGTTACGGGGTCTTGTGGTGGTTGGTCGCGCGAACCTTCCCTTATAGGGGCCCCGGAACTGGTGTCCCCCGGGGGACACCAGTTGGGGTCTTCTTGTGTCCCCCGGGGGACACCCTCTTCCTCAGAAACAGGTGTCCCCCGGGGGACACCCTCTTCCTGGGAAAGGGTGCTAGATTCCGTCCCCTGTTTCCTGGGAAGCGGTTGGCCCCCGGGGGACACCAATTCGTTCGAGGGATGAGCGGCTTGAAAGATGGAGACTTGCCCTCGTGCTCCCCGGCGTACCTGCGTCAGGAACCCGGCCTGTACGGCCTCTGCAAGTCGCGCGGAGATGCGTCTCGGCTGTCGTGAGAGCAGTGCGGCGAGGTCGTTTCGGCCGATCTCGACACGGCCGTCCTCGTCCATGTGCTCCGCCATGACGAGCAGGAGCACGCGCACGCTGTCAGGGACGCGGGCGGTGGCGTAGACGTAGCGCAGCCACCGCCCGCGCACCGTGTTCGGGTCGGCCGGTGCCACTACCCCTCCGAGGCGGTCACGTCGTCTCGGAACTCCGGGGCGCACCAGACCCGCACGACGATGCCGTCCACGATCGTGCGGGTGTCGGGGGTCGTGCCGTGGCACAGTTCCACACGGGCGCCCAGGTGTTCGGCCCAGTCCCGGACCGCCTGGTGGGAGTCGGCCTGCCCGATCAACAGGGCGGTGCCCAGGTGTGCCGGAACGAAGCACTGGGTGAAGTCGCCCGGCGCGTACAGACTCCAATTCACCTCGGGCAGTTCAGCGGAGAGCAGGTTCGTGAGCACCCTGGCACCGGTGCGCTGGAGATCCTGATTGGTGGTCTGGGTGGTCATACTGGTGTGGCCTTCCTGTTCAAGGGATTGTCGGGAAGCGGCGGGCCCACCGGGATTGGCGTTCGGGTGGGCCCGCGTCTGAGCTGGGCCGAGTGCCTCTACTTGCGGGGCTTCTCCATGCCGCTGGTGTGCCGCTGGGCCGTGCGCAGGTGCCCACGCACCGCCACGAGGCTCTCGACCGCCGCCTGGACGGCTTCGGCCATCCCCTTCACCGCAGGTGTGCGGGGTCGGTCACTGCGGGCACCCCCACGGCATGCAGCGCTGGTCGCCCTGACAGGGCCAGAGGTGCAGGTGCAGATGGAAGACGGTCTGCCCGGCTTCGGCCCCGGTGTTGAGACCGAGGTGGTGGCCGGGCCGCAGGAGCTGGGCGGCCCGGCGGGCGGTGATCGCGGTGATGACCGGGTCGACGGCGGCGTCGGCCACGTGGATCCGCGGGATGACGAGCACGTGGCCGGGGGTGAGCGGGGCCAGGGGGACGATCGCGAGCGCGTCGTCCCAGACCCGCACGATCTCGGCGGGCTCCTGGCCGTCGATGATCTGGCAGAACACGCACGTCATCGGGCCACCACCGGCTGGTGCAGGTCGCGGTGGTGCACCTGGACCTCGAACCCCTGCTCGCGCAGCAGGCTCGCGGCCTGAGCGGCGATGGTCGGTGCTCGGTGGCGGCCTCCAGCACACCCGACCGCGAGGTCGACGTCGGTGCCGCTGGGTCCGGCCGCCATCGCGGCAGCGGTCGCCGCGACCGCCCGGATCAGGTCCTCGACGCCGGAGGTGGCCAGCACCCGCTCGACGACCGGCTGGTCGTGCGCGGTCATCTCCCGCAAGGCCGGGTCCACGTGCGGGTCACGGAAGTGAGAGCGGGCGTCGAAGGTCGCGTGCGCCTCGGGCGGGGCGGCGTGCAGGAACCCGAAGGACGTCAGGTGGATCATCACCGGCGGCCTCCCAGCCAGTACTCGCCCGGCGCGGTGCTGTAGGCCTTCTCGGCCAGGGCGAGGTCGTCCTCGCTCACCCACGACAGACGCCCGGCCTCGTGCAGCAGGCGCAACCAGACGGCCTCGAGGCTGTCGTCGGGCTGGGTGGCCGTTTCGCCTCCGGTCCGGTAGTGGGCCAACGTCGCCTCCGCCAGCGCGTCGACCTCCGTCCGGGCGTAGAACCGGGCGCCCTTGGTCTCGCCCGGGGCGGGCGTCACCTCGCCTTCGGCGGTGGCCACGGCCAGGTGCCAGTAGTGGCCCGCCACCGGCTGGTGGGGAAGGGACGCGCAGAGGTTGGGCAGTTGCCCCTCCCACACCAGCCCGGACCCGGTGACGGTGAGTCCGACTTCCTCCTGGACCTCCTCGACCAGGGCCCCGGCCACGTCGGTGTGGGCGTCCTTGACGTGCCCGGCCACGGGGGCGGTGCCCTTGGGCCACCAGCCGCGGGTGACCATGAGCAGACGGTCGGCCTCATCGGTGATGATGACGCCCACGCTCGTGCCGCAGCAGCGCTTCTTCGTGGTCATACTGGGTGTGCTCCATTCATGGGGTGGCGGCCCGCCCGGGTCCTTGTCGGCAAAACCAGAGCCAGGGCGGGCCGTCGTCATGTGGTGGACCGGCTGGTCCCCCCGCTCACCCCGCCGCGTGGCGGGGTGAGCAGAGCCAGCAGCCGGGACAGCCGGGAGGGTCAGAAGCTGATGTCTCCGTGGTGATCGCCGCCGATCTGCATCAGTGCTCCGCTCTGGATCGTGCCGACGAAGGTGTTCCGGTTCTTGGGGCGGCGCGGGGTGGTGTCGATGAACAGCAGTTCCACGGGCTCGTTGGGGTCGGAATCGACCTCGACCAGGGCATGGCCGGTGGCGGCGTTGACCACCGGCTGGTCGCCGGGCAGGTCTTCCAGAGCGCGGCGCAGGTCAGCGACGGTCATGGACTTCATGGGCATTTCCTTACGTTGGGTGATGGTGTGCGTGTTCGGTCGCTGGCGACCGAATCGGCTGGACCCCCGTTTTGGGGGTCCGGCGACCGAAAGAATCGGTCGAAAAGATGACAAAGAAGGCGACCGAACCGTGGTTCGGTCGCCGTCTGGTCGCTCACTCTGCGTCGACCTCAGGCCAGCCGGTAGGGGGCCTTCCTCGAGCCCGGCTTGATGATGTGCCCGGCCTCGCGCAGCGAGGTCAGGGCCGCCTTGACGGCCGTGGCCCCGCACCCGGGACGGCCCTTGAGGGCGTCCAGGACCTCAGCGGTGGTGGCGGTCCTGCGCTCGCGCAGCACCTTGAGTACCTCGGCGGCCGTGCCGGTGACCCCCTCAGGGTCGGTGACCTCGGTGTGCGCGACCTCGGTCGCGGCCTGCTTCTCGGCGCGGGCCAACCCCAGGTCGAGGAGCACCTGGTGGGGAACCTCCGGGGGCAGGGTCACCCCCACCGCCGGACCACCACCCGCCCCACCGGCCGGTGAGGAGGAGGGCTTGGTCTTCTTCGCCCGGGTCGGCTTGTCCCCGGCCAGCAGCCGGCGGCCCCGGGCGATGCGCTCAGCGATCTTCTGCTCGGTGGCCGCCTCGGCAGCGTCGGCGTCCTCCAGCCGAGAGGCGAACAACCCGCCGCTGCCCTCGTCGAGGGCGTCGGCGGAGTAGGGGTCCAGGTCCTGGACCTGGACCTCGGCGGCCGCGGCCATGAGCCGGTCGGTGACCTCGTCGCCGGAGTAGGCGGTGCGCATCACCGTGTCCCGCCCCTTCAAGCTGACGGCGAGGCCCTTGTTGCGGGGCTGGTTCTCGGGGTCGGGCAGGGTGGCGGGGTTGGACTTGGGGAAGTCGCGGACGAAGATGCTGGCCTGGTTGGCCTTCATCTTCAACGCGACGCTGTTGGCGGCGGTGGCGTTGGAGCGCACGCTGTCGTGGCCGAAGTCCTCCAGCCCGTACCCCTGGGTGATGATCATGGCGACCACCCCGGAGGAGCGGCCCTTGCGGCACAGCCAGCCGACCTTCTCGGCCAGGGCCAGGTCGGCCTTGACCTCGTAGAACTCATCGAAGATCAGGCACACCCCCGGGAACTCGGGGGAGGGGGCGAACCCGGACTGGCCCTGGGTCTTGAGGTAGGCGCCGCGCTCCTTGACCAGGGTGATCAGGCCATCGACCACCGCGTGCCAGTCCTCGAGCTCGCTCGAGCCGATGAACCAGTTGGCGTGCTCCGCGATCCGCGGGCTGGACTGTCCGCCCTTGGGGTCGATGTAGATGGTGTAGGTGCACCCGGTCTGCATCATCCCCAGCATCAGCCCCTCCGACAGCGAGGACTTCCCGGAGCCGGTGATGCCGCCGATGTAGCCCGACCACATGGACTTGCCGTCGTAGAGCAGCCACTCGGGCTCGCCGTCGCCGTCGACGTAGCGGCCCATACGGATCAAGGTCTTGCCGTCCCGCTCGAGGACGCGGTCCTGGCCGTCCTCGAGCGGGACGGGCACGTCCATGATCTGGCGGCTGATCGCCCGGATCCAGAAGATCGTCGGGTCCGGCTCGCCCTCCTCGGGGGCGTCCTCCTCGATCTCCAACTGGGAAGGCGAGATCTTGAGCGCGGTCCCGAGCCGGGGGAGGTTGGCGCGCACCATCTCGGCGGAGTGGCCGTCGGAGGTGGTCTCGACCTTGGCCATGACCCCGAACGTCGTCGGAGTGGCCCTCAGGAGCTGGGCTCCGGCGAGGATCTTGCCCTGGGCGGCCACGTGGGTGTCCCACCGTTGGGTGATGCGCCCGTGCAGGTCGGCGGGCACGGCCGCTCCGGACTCCTGTGGGTCCGGGAGGGGGCCGGTGAAGATCTCCTCCAACCCTGGACGCCGCACGATCAGGTGGTGGCGGTGGTGCTGCCACCAGCGCGCCGACACACTCAGCAAGGTCAGTACCCCGGCGGCTGCGGCGGCCGACCACCCTTCGGAGGTGGTGGGGGCGCAGGCTGCGGTCAGGGTCGCGGCCGCCACCGCCACCCCGGCGATGACGCGGCTGTGGCCGACCTCGGTGCGCACCCAGTGCGCGGCCAGCGGGAAGCGCCTGGTCCCCCACCGCGAGCGCAGCACCCGGGGGGCCACGGCGGCGCTCAGCCCCGCACCGGCGGCGGCGATCATCGCTGAGAAGCCCGGGGCGATGCTGGCTTCGGCGGCCAGACCCACGTGCAGGGCGGTGGCGGCGAAGGCGCCCCCGCCCCAGTACCAGGGGGTGAAGACGTGGGAGTACATCCGCCGCAAGGAGGCCTCGCCGGGGTGGGCGATCGCGTCCCAGGTCTGCCCGAGGATGCCCTCGCGGCTCCACGCCCGCGTCTTCTTGGTCTGGGCGTGGGGGCCCAGGACGCCGTCGATGTCCCAGGGGCGCTCGGCCAGAGCCGTCTCCACATCCCGCGCGGTCACGGGTCGCTTGCTGGTCTTCGTGGCCACGACGGGCCTCCTTCGTGTGGGTGGGGTGTCTGCCTCGTCAGCGTCGGGGCGACACCCCCGACGGACCCCGCCCCCGGCAACTGTTGGTTGCTGGGGGCGGGGTTTCGGCTACTCGACGGACCTACGCGCTATTCGCCCTGGTAGTAGGACTTGTTCTTGGCCGCGTCCACGGCGTCGGCGTAGGCCTGGGCCACTGCCTGGTTCAGGCGCACGGTCGCGTCGGTGGCCCGGGCGACCGCGTCCCGGCTGGACTGGGCCTGCTCCTGGCCCTGGGCCAGCACGCCGACCAGGCCCTCGCCCATGCCCTGGGCGCGGGCGGAGGCGACCAGGGACTCGAAGTGCGGCAGCAGCACCGTGTCCAGGAAGCTGGTGTGGGCGCGCATCGCGGCGACGTCGCCCTCGAAGGAGGGCATGTCGACCACGACCACGGGCTGCTGCTGTTCGCCTCCGGTCTGGCCGCCGGAGGAGGTCGAGGAGGAGCCCGTCGAGGCGTCGCCCTGGCCGCCGGTCGAGGAGGGGTTCGAGGGGGTCGGGCCGCTGTTGCTGGTGTTCTCGGACATGGAGCTCCTTCTTCACGCAGGGTGATATGGGTGTGGTTCGGTCGGTCGCGACCGAACGGGCCGGACCCCTGGTTTGGGGGTCCGGCGACCGAAAGAATCGGGTGAAAAGGTGACAAAGAAGGCGACCGAATCTCGTTCGGTCGCGGTTCGGTCGGTGACTGTGCGTCTACCGGCCCCGGTTGAAGTACTCGCCGTCGGCGGCCTCGGGAGCGGCCTGGCGAGCGTCGGCCACCGGGGTGTGGGCCTGCTCCAACTGGGTGCGCGCCGCCGAGATGGACGAGGCCGCCTCGGAGTTGGCGATCCCCGCGAAGGAGACCTCGGAGACGGCGATGTCACCCATCTGGTGGGAGCGCATCCCGGCCGCCAGGGCGTCCATGTCGGAGGCGATCTTGGACAGGTAGCCGGTGTAGGCCTGGAGCGCCTTCAGGTGCGCGGCCAGGGTCGGGGCGTCAGACAGGTCGATGGCCACAGGGGCCCCCTTCTCGTTGGTGTGCTGGGTGTTCTTGGTTTCGAGGAAGTCCCCGAGGGCCTCGTAGGCCTCGCGGCGCTGGTTCTGGGCGTCGATGACGGCGTCCAAGGCCACCTCCTCCTCGAGCTCGGGGTCGGGGTGGTGGCCGGACCCCTTCTTGCCGAAGGGGATGACGTTGTCGGGCAGCTCCTGCGGCTCTGGGAACTCTTCGTCCCTGCGGGGTTCCTCGTCCCAGCGGGGTCCCTCGTCCCAGCGGGGTCCCTCGTCCCAGCGGGGTCCCTCGTCCCAGCGGGGCTCCTCCGGCTCGGGGGTGGCGAACCGCTCCTCGCCCCGCCGCTTGAGCAGCTCGTAGCCGCGCTTGATCTGCGCCTTCTTCTTGGCCCGCCAGGCCCGGCGCGCCCGACGCCGATCCCACCGAGTGGTGGAGCGCCAGTGGTCGGCGTCCTCCAGGGCGTCCTCCCACCAGTGCCGCACCAGGTCCCGCATCCGGATCCGGCGCGGCTCCAGGTGCGCCGGGATCGGCTTCCCCTGGTCCAGGCACTGCTGCATCAGGGCGTGCGCGGCCTTGCGCTCGCGCTCGGAGGCGGCCATCTTCGCGGTCCGGTAGGCGTAGGAGGGCGGCGTCTGCCCCTTGAGGATCGCGGCGGTGTCCTTGATGCCACCCCCCGCCGTTCCCCAGGTGACCAGGGACGCCAGCACCAGTGCGGTGATCGGGTCCATCGGCTCAGCCCCCGATCAGGGCGCCGACGAGGCCGGTGGCCGCACCGGACCCGGCGTCGCGCAGGCCGGCGTGCAGAGACCCGATGATGCCGCCCGCGTACATCGCGGCGACCGGGGTGAGCACGAAGGACGCGATCGCGTACTTGTTGCAGGTGTGGTCGACCATGACGTCAGCGACGATGACGATGGTGCCGATCAGCGCGAACACGCCCAGGATCATGGTCGCGGAGACCCCGCCACCGAAGACGCTGTTGAGCATCCCGGCGACCATGCTGGCCAGCAGCATCATCATCGACCCCATCCACCCGCCGACCGCTGACGCGGCCAGGGCGAGCGAGCCCAGAGCCGCCAGGGACAGGGGCAGCCACCAGTGCTTGCCCCACTTCTTGTTGGTGATCCACGCGGCCCAGAACAAGCCGATCGCGGTGATGATGTACACGGTGTTCCTCCAGTTCAGGGGGGTTAGAGCAGGTCGGTGACGGCGGAGACCAGGGTCGAGGCCAGCACCCACACAGCGAGCACGGCCAGGGCCAGGGCCGCCTGGCGGGCCGCGGACACGCACGACCACGCCAGCAGCACCGCCGCGCCGATCACCGGCAGCGAGACGACCAACCGGGCCACCTCCGCCACCCGCACCACGCGGTTGTCGGGCAGGTGGTCGCCCTTCAGGGCCTGCTCCCACAGCCCCTTGAGCCCCGGGCTGGCCTCGTTCAGCAGGTCCGGGGGGCGCAGGTGCTCCACGGCCCAGGCCCGCAGCGCGGTGACCTTGTCCAGGTCCAGCCCGCCGGTCTTCTCTTCGGAGGCAGGCTCGACGGACGTCGCGGACTGCGCGGCAGGAGGGGCCGGTCGCGGTGCCGCCTTGGGCGGCACCGGCGCCGGCGGTGAGGCCGGGGCCGGTTCGCTGCGAGCGCCGGGTACCGCGAACAGCGGTGGCGCCTGGTCGGGGCGCTTGTATGGTTCGGCCCCCACCGGGGGCTCGCGGTCAGGCAGGGCACCCATCGGCCCCTCCCATCAATCGTGGTCGTGCAGGTCAGGTCTGTGTGAGTGAGGCCGCCCCGCCCCGCCCACGGCCTCGAGGCCGGGCAGCGGGAGCTGGTCGGCGCACAGCGGGCAGTGGTCGTGGGGGCGGGTGCGGTGCGCGCGGGGGTCGCGGCACCGCTCGCTCGCGGGCGGGGCGACCTGCTCCAGGTGCTCCAGCCGGTCAGCGGCGGCCGCGGCCTTGGCGAAGCGCGGCTCGAAGCGGCTGTCGCAGCCGGGTGAGCAGTGGACCCGGTACACCCACGCGAACCCGTCCGGGGTCATTTCGTGGGTGCGCCGCACGTGGGGTCGGTGCTTGGTCGGCCGCTGCGGGCGGCCGGTGGTGTTGGGGTGGGTCATCGTCCTCCTCGGCAGAGAGCGGGCCGCCACCCGCGTGTGGGGTGGCGACCCTTTTCGGTGGCCCCGGGCGGGGCCCGAGCGAGTCGTCGGGGTGGGTCGATCGGTTCTCCTTCGCTGGTGGCAGGGGTGGTGGACGTGGGGTCGCTCGCAGACAGCTCGCAGGCGCTTGGCCGTGCGTCACCGTCGTGCGTCACGACCACCGGAGTGGTGAACACACCCACCACCCATGGGGAGGGTGGGTGTGTTCACCCGCCGGTGGCGGGTGCCCGCCACCGCGCGAGGCGGTGGCGGGACGAAGAGCTACTCGGACTCGGTCTCGGGCTGGAACACCTGGTGACCCTCTGCGGCCAAGGCGACCCGGTGCTTGCGCACCGCGGTGCGGGACAGGCCCACACGGCGGCCGATTTCGGAGTTGTTGGCACCGGCACCCAGCCCCGTCTCGGGGTCGGTGATCGCCGCCAGCACCGCCTCGCGGTGGTCCTCGGGTTCCACCTCGACCTGCCGGTCAGAGGCGGGTTCCGCCTGGGGTTCCAGGGGGGTTCCAGGGGGGGTTCCACCCCCGGTTCCGGTGGGGGTTCCACCCTCACCGGAACGGGTCTTGAGCATGACGGCGAGGGCGTCGGTGCCCCGGTCAGCGAGCGCGGCCAGGTGCTCCTCGGCCATCCCCGCCAGCACCTGGCGGACCATGTCGACGTCGACGACCGTGGCCGTGGACGGCTGCTCGATCAGCTGGTCCGGCACGGGGATGTGAGCACCGCCCGCCCGCACACGCAGCTCCTCCCGGGCAGCCGACCAGTTCTCTCCCTGCCACGCCTTGACGTTGGAGCGCACCGTTTCGGTGGCGGCAACCGAGGCCTGCCACGCCGACCAGGACGCCAGTGCGGCCGCCCCCGCACCCAGGGCGCCCAGGGCTCCCAGGACGCTGGTGTTGAAGAAGACCAACCCGGCCAGGTTGAGCAGGACCGACACCGCCAGCAAGGCGATGATCTGCCTGGTCAGGAACCGCAGCGCCTTCGCCCCACCAGCGGAGAGATTCTGACCCTTGTGCTGTTCGGCCAGCTCGGCGCGCTGCCCGATCAGGCGGATCACCCGCACGGTCAGCACGATCTCCAAGGCGATCGCGATCGCACCGGCGGCCAGAGCCGGAACCGACGCGGCGGCCATGATCATGGCCGCCATCCCCACCGCTGACAGGGCCGATCCGGCGATGGCGTAGGCGAACTCCTCGCGCCGCCACCCGCGTGCGGCGACCGTCAACCGGCGGGTCGCGGTCGCCGGGGAGGTGCTCTGCTCGAAGGCCCGTACCTCGGTGAGTTCGGCGGCGGCCTCGTCGGCGTCGGCCAGGCCCTCGTTGACCGCGCGGTCGGCCCGGGCGTCCACGGCTCCGGCCCGGCGCCGTTCGGCACGGTGCCGGTCGACCAGGCGTTCGTGGTCGGCCGCGTCGCTCATGCGTTCGCGCTGGTAGTCCAGGCGGATGCGTTCGCGGGCGGTGTGGTCGCGTTCGGCGTTGAGCACCCCGACCACGTTCGGGTTGACGGTAGGGGTTTCCAGGTGGGTGGTGTCGACGTCAGCGAGCTGGTCGGCGGCCTTGGCCTGGGCGGCGTAGGCCTTGACGACCTCGTCCAGGGGCAGGGCCGCCGGAGTGGGCGGGTGGTCGGGCTTCTCGCGGTTCCTCTTGTTGGACACGGTCGTGTGTTCCTTCCAGGTCAGCGGGTGGGCGCTCGGCTCAGGGCGAGCAGCACCAGGGCCAGCAGCGTCAGCGTGGTCACGGCGGTCAGGAGCAGGCGGGTCGGCGTCACGGGACGTCCTCGGTGTCAGGAGCGGGCCGGGGCCGCACCAGGTGGTGGGCTTCGGCGTGGTCGGTGAGCACCAGCAGCACGATCGTGGTCGCGACCCACAGCAGGAGGGCGGCCACCGGGATCAGGAGCGTCACTTGGTGTCCCCGCAGACCATGCAGATGTAGGCGGATCGGGGCAGGTCCTCGTAGGTCATGGGGACGCCGCAGTGGTAGTAGACGACCGCTCCGGGGGCCCAGGTCAGGACGCTCATGCCGCCCTCACCTCCGCCCGTATCTGGTCGGCGGGCCGGGTGGACGGGACCAGGGCGAGAACGCGCTCGTGGAGGGCCTCCTCGCCGTCCGGCTCCTCGAGGAGGGCCTCGTTCACCGGGCGCACGTGGGGGCGGCCGGTGGGGGTGTCGACCAGGCCGACCAGCCGGTAGTCGGTCTGGACGGTCTGCTCCAGGAGCAGGGCCGCGTCGGCCGGGTCGTCCCACCCGGCCTCGGTCAGGGCCTCGCGCACGTCCCAGGACGGGTGGTCGTAGGGGTCGCAGAAGGCGACCTCGGCGGTGTCGGCGTCCCAGAAGCGGGGGCTGTGCGTCTGGACGATCTCGGCGGCCTCCAGGTCAGCCAGCGCGGCGAGTTCGTACAGTTCCTCGGGGGTAGGCTCGGGCTCGTACATCTGATTCCTCCTGTTGAGAGTGGATGTGGGTGTGCAAGAGCCCGTCCGGGCGGCGATCCCGGGCGGGCTCGTTGTGTTCTTCGGGTGGGTCAGGCGATGGTGACGCGGTCGGTGGGGGCCATGTCGGGGGCCTGGCCCGGGCCGATGTCGACCCAGTCCACCCAGATGCGGACCCGGCCGCGGCTCGTCTCCTTCTTGGTGAGTCGGCCCGGGGTGCCGGCGGTGGAGACGATGGTGTCGCCCACGCACAGGTCGGCGGCGAAGATCGTGGTGGTCACGGTGGCTCCTTCGTGGGTGATCGGTGGACCCTGGTGGTCCCCGCGCTGTCCGGCAGGACGGGCCGGACAGCACAGGCAACCCAGGGACTCAGGCCGCGAGTTCGCGGCGGGTCAGAGCCGGAGTGGGAAGCGCACGATCCGCAGCCTCCAACGCGGCCCGGGACATGTGCTCCCAGCGCAGCGGCGCCCGGGAGTAGAGGGAGGATCGCTCAACAGCGTCCATCCGCTGCTTCGAGCGTTCGACCGCCTCGGACCCGGCCCGCCAGACGCGCCCGCACTCACACGCCAGGTACGCCTGGTCGAGGTGGTCGGGGTGCCAGGCCAAGGTGCGCTCGGATGCGTCGCACGCGGCATCCTGGCAAGGCCAGGAGGTGGCGAAACCGCGCCACGACGTGATGACGATGTCGTTCAGCAGCTTGCCGGGCCCGGTCGGGCTCACGGCCGTGTGTCCGGCCTGGGCCATCAGGGCCCAGGTACGGACGAGCGTTCCGGCCTCGTGCGCGGCCACCAGCAGCGCCTCACATTGGTCGTCACGCTCGCGGACCAGCCGGTCGTTCTCCTCCTGCGCCTCGGACAGGCGGTGCAGGACCTCGGGGAGGTCGGCGGCGTCGCGTAGCCGGGAGCGCAGCGGTTCGGGGATGTCGACCTCGTCCCCGAGTCCGTAGTCCAGGGACTGGCAGGCGTCCACGACCTCGTCCAGGGCGTGCTCGGCGGCTTGGAGGTCGTCGGTCAGCGACTCGACCTGGCCGGTCAGGGTCGTGGCCTCGCTGGTCAGCCGCTCTGCCTCGGCGTCGAGAGCAGTGACCTCGTCCCGGCAACGGCGGTGGGTGAAGCGGATCATGCGGCGGCGCTCCTCGTGGTCTCGGTGTCGGTGGTGATCGGGACGACGTCCGCGAGACGGCCGGTGGAGAAGCCCTCCAGGTCAGCGCGGATCAGCTCGGAGACCTCCTCGACCCGGGCGGCGACCCCGCCGGGGCGGGTGGTGTCGGCGAGGTCGATCTCGGCCAGCTGGTCGACGAGTGCGGAGGCCATCAGAGCGCTCCGACCGTGGAGCGGCGCTCCTGGAGGAGCGCGTCCCGCTCAGCGGTCAGGGCCGCGATCTGTCCCTCGAGGAGGGCGAGGCGGTCGACTCCGCCGACCAGGACGGTCTGGTCGTCGATCTCGGTGACGGTGTAGCCGCTGGCTCGCAGGACGGCAGCGACCAGCCCGCTGCCGTCGTGGGTGAGGCGGACCAGCAGCCCGGCGGGGGTCTCGGCGGTGCTCCAGATGTCGCGGACGGTCTTGATGATCGGGTACACGATGCTCTTACTGAGGGTCATGATGTGGTCCTTTCAGCTGGTGGAACGTGGTGTGGGCCGGAGGCCCTGCTGTCCCTGCCCGCCCCCGGCCGCCACCAGGAGGTGGGGGTCGGGGAGGGACAGGCACCCCAGGGGTGCGGCGCGGCCATTCCGTGCCGCCGGTCTATTCCGGTCGGCGCACCCGTGTGGGGGTGCCGTGGCCACGTCTTCCCTTCGCCGCCCCTTGTCTGCTCGGGGTGGGGTCAGGGCGTGCTCGCTATGTGCCGCAAAGGGCTTCTCAACGCTCATGTGCTCCGGGCTTCCACACACAGGACAGAGAAGAGGCCCTCTGACCAGCGGAGTCTGCCTCCGGGCTCTGGCTACGTCCTTGACCATACGCACTTATGCAATAAGCGTCAAGACATATGGCATAAGTTGAGGTGAGGCGTTGTTGAGACCAGGTGAGGGCGGGGGCTCTCCGGCGACCCCGCAAGACGGCTACGGTGGAAGGACCTCGGATATGTCAGAAGACGGAGGCAAGATGGCCGGCCTCGAACCGCCCAAAGCGCGCTACAAGCAGGTTGCTGAGCTGCTTCGCGAAGCCATCAGTCGTGGCGAGTACCCGGCGGGGTCGAGTCTGCCCAGCCAGCCGGACCTCGCCCGGAAGTACGGCCTCAACCAGAGCTCCATCAACCGGGCGATGGCCGTGTTGCGGTCTGAGGGGCTGATTCGCACGGAGCATGGGAAAGGCTCCGTTGTTCTGGAAGTGCCCACTGTCAAGCGTGTGCGCCGCATCGACCGTGACTACCGGACCCGCCCCACAGGCAGCAGCTTCGCTGAGGAGCTGACCAAAAAGGGGCGCACCTCCCGCACTGAGCTGGTGGCCTGTGAAGCGGTGAACGCTCCTGCGGACATCGCTGAGCACTTGGGGCTTGCGGAGTCGGAGCAGGCTCTACTTCGCAAACGCCACATGTACGCCGAAGAGAAGCCCGTGCAGATCGCGGCCTCCTACATCCCGATGAGCGTGGCGGGAAGCGTGGACATCGCCATGCCGGATGTTGGACCGAGTGGCATGTACGCCCGCATCGCTGAGCGCGGTTTCGGGCCGGTGCGGTTCACCGAAGACATCGAGGTGCGAAGCGCCTCCGAGGACGAGGCATCCTTCCTCAACATCTCTGTCGGGCAGCCCGTGTTCGCCATTCTTCGCACGGCCTTCGACAAGGTCGACCGGCCGGTAGAGACGTGCCTGAACGTGATCTCGGCACTCCAGTGGAAGCTCACCTACGCCTGGCAGCAGGATGTGAGTTCATGAGCCTTCCCCGACACAGCGTCAGTGTCACCGGAGTGGTAATCCGCTCCGAGGATGGCAAGGTGCTCATCATCAAGCGTATGGACGATGGCCGTTGGGTCCCGCCTGGCGGCGTCCTGGAGCTGAATGAGACTCCAGAGCAGTGCGTGGTGCGAGAAGTTTGGGAGGAGACCGGGATCGAAGTTTCCCCGGTTCGCCTGGTTGGGGTGTACAAGAACATGAACCTCGCTGTGGTTTCGCTAGCATTCCTCTGCGAAGCCATCGGGGGCGAGCCAAGGGCGAGTAGCGAGTCGAGCGTGGTCACGTGGGTTACCCCCGAGGAGGCTGTGGAGCGATGCCCCGAAGCGAGGGGAATCCGCATCCAAGACGCCTTGTCGGCGCATGGTCCCTATGTTCGAGCTCACGATGGGACATCCCTGTTGCCAACGCCTCGAACCTGAAGGCATGAAGCTTCAGTCGACGGAAGTGCTTCCAACAGCTCTGTGTGCTGAATACGTGCTGAAGTTGGCGGAAGTGACGAGCGGAGTGTGCATTACCCCAGCTCAGGGGCCATGTTGGCGGGTTCAGTGTGACCGCCTGAAAAGCGGAAGGTCGGCGGTTCGACCCCGCCCCTAGCCACATCCAGAAACGCCCGGAAGCCCCAAGGCTCCGGGCGTTCGTCGTGCACGGGACCCCCGGGCCCGGCGGGGCTGGGGGAGCCGCCTCGTCACCAGGTGACGCCGTGCCAGCTCACGTGGTGGTCCGTGTGGTCGGAGTCCTTCGTGCACCAGTACGTGGTGCCGTCGCGCAGCAGGAAATCGTCGCAGGCGATCCCCGCCGCGCGGTCCTCGGCCAGCGCGTGCAGGAGCCGTTCCGGGCTCTCCGGGGCGGGGTCGCCGAACCCCGGCTCCCCGAAGCTCTCCAGACCGTCCAGGAGGCGTCCCTGGCGGGTCCGGGCGGCGGGCGCGGCCCGGGGTTGCGACCGGATCACCAGGGCCGTCGCGTTGTCGGTGCTCTCCGCCTCGCGCGCCGCGTCCACCAGCACCCGCACCAGGGTCCCGGGGTCGTGCGCGTGGTCGGCCACGAGCTCCGCCAGGAGCCGCTCGTCCACGTAGTCGTGGATGCCGTCGCACGTGAACAGGGTGAGGTCGGCTGCGGGCACGGTGGCGGTGCCCACGTCCTCGCGGCCCGCCGTCGCCACGGACGTGGTGACGGTGTGGTCACAGGTGCGGGCGAGGTCGTCCGACGCCCACCGGTCGCGCAGCTCCTGTCCGTGGGTGTGGTCCCGTGTGTGTTGGCGCAGACCCTCGCAGGGGCTCCAGGTCCACACCCGGCAGTCGCCCACCCAGGCGATGTCGACGGGGTCGTCGGGCGCGTCCTGGCGGGCGTGGGCCATCACACAGTCCGTTCCGGGGTACACGCGGATGATCGCGCGGGCGGCGGCCAGGACGGCGTCGGCGGCCTCCCCCGGGGCGGCGGTGGCGGTGTCGGCGGCCAGCTGCGCGGCCCTGGCGGTGTCGGGATGGTCGCCGAACCCGTCGGCCACGGCTGCCCGCCAACCGTCGGACGCGGACTCGATCCGGTGGGCGCAGG
Organism: Nocardiopsis sp. NPDC007018; assembly: GCF_040635075.1. Taxonomy (NCBI): domain Bacteria; kingdom Bacillati; phylum Actinomycetota; class Actinomycetes; order Streptosporangiales; family Nocardiopsidaceae; genus Nocardiopsis; species Nocardiopsis sp. NPDC007018. The sequence continues at coordinate 118,268 of NZ_JBEYHA010000009.1, read as the reverse complement.
CGTCCTGCTGGGTCGGTCGGGGCCCCTGGTCGGTGTCGGTGGCGATGACGGGGGCACTCATGCGCGCTCCTTCAACCGGTTCGGGTGGACCTCACCCAAGGACGATGGGACCTGGGGAGATGCTCACCGACCGGGGTTTGGTTCGCGGAGGAAGGTCACGAACGGGTGAGGGCGGTCCCGAACGGGGTGAACCACCGTGCCAGGGGCGGGGTCCCATGTGCTGTTCCCCGTCCCCCATCCCGGGAGATCCACGATGACGCATCGCCCCGCCGAACAGCCCAGCGAGACGGCGGCGCTCCGCAAGCGCCTGAACCGTCTGGAGGCCGAGTTCGACAAACACACCCTGCAGGAGGCGCGGGCCCGAGCGGTGACCGCGGGACTGTCGAGCGGCGCCGTCGCCCTGTTCCTCTCGATGTCCCTGCCGTGGGTGCGGAGCGGGACCGAAGCCAGGTACAGCGCGAGAACCGACGCTCCGACAGGGGACTGGTGGAAGTCGGACTCGTCCCTCTGGCTCGGCGGGGACCAGTCCGTCGCCACGGGGTGGGAGCTCTTCGGAGCCGGAGTGATGCCGCTGTTCTTCTTCTCCGTGGCCGTGCTGGGGGTGCTGGCGGTGCTCGGACTGTTCGTCGAGGCACGGGGTCTCTCGTTGTCCACGGCCTGGTTCTCCGTGGTACCCGTGCTGCTGGTGCCGGTTACCTGGCCCGTCTACGCCCGGACCACCTCTATGGAGGCCGGGCCGGGGGTGACGGTGGCCCTTGTCGCCTGCCTGGTGGTGGCGGTGGCCGCCTATCGGGCCAGCCACGACGGCCAGACCCGGTCCGTTTAGGTCCCCCGTCCCTGGCACGCTCCTCGAACCGGCCCGACCGCGCCGGGAATGTCGGGTAGTGTCCGTTGACGTGAACCACGCGACCGCCGCAGACGCAACCCTGATCTGGTACGACGTCCACGGTGCGGGGGACCCCCTGGTACTGATCCACGGGCAGTCCCTCGACCACGAGATGTGGGACGGGGTGTACGAGGACCTCGCCGAGCGCCACCGTGTGGTGCGGGTGGACCTCCGGGGCACCGGGGGCAGCGACGCACCGGTGGACCGGGCGTACACCATGGAGCTCCTGGCCGGAGACGTGCTCGCCGTCCTGGACGACCTCGGGGTCGGGCGCGCGCACGTCTACGGGTTCTCGATGGGCGGCAAGGTCGCCCAGACCCTCGCCGCGACCGCCCCGGAGCGGGTCGGCGCCCTGGTGCTCGGCGCCACCGCCCCTGGCGGGGCGCACGAGGTGGAGCGCCCCGAGCACGCCTCGCTCGCGTTGCGCAGGGCCAGCGGGGAGGAGGGGCGGGCGTTGATCGGACCGCTGTTCTACTCGCCGGAGTGGGCGGGGGAGCACCCTGAGTCGGTGACCCGTATCCTGCCGCGCAACCCGTTGCGCGCGCAGCGCCGCCACTACGAGGCGAGCCTGAAGCACGACGGCTGGGACCTGCTGCCCCGGGTGCAGGCGCCGACCCTGGTGGTGCACGGTGAGGACGACGAGCTCACCCCCGTGGGCAACGCCGAGCTGATCGCCGCGCGTGTTCCCGGGGCGGAGCTGTTGGTGCTGCCCGGCGCCCGCCACGGTTACCTGCACGAGGCCGCGCCCAAGGCCACCGAGGCCGTCCTGGAGTTCCTGGCCGCTCACCCCCTGGAGGACGGCGGCCTCTGACCCGATCGGCCGTGCGAGGGTCAGGGCCCACGAGGGTCACGGCTCGGGGGCCGGGGGTGGTTCGGACCCGTGGGGTCCCCCGCTTCGCCGCGCCCTCAGGATGACGCCGACGGACTCCTGCGTCGGCTCCAGCCCGAGAATGCGCAGTGCCGCCATCACACGCAGGTTGTCGCCCTGACCCGGGTCGTTGAGGGACTCCGTGATGTCCATGACGCGGTCGATCGCCTCCTCCAGTCTCAGTTCGTCGTGGACCTTCCGGGCCTGCTCGGCGAGGTGTTTGCGGGACCGGTGCGCGTGGAGGGCCAGGGCCGTCCCCAGGGCCAGCACGGAGCCGCCCGTGACACCGGAGGCGAGCATGGCGGGCGCGGAACCGGTGTCGGCCGAGGTGATCAGGGGGAGAAGCAGGCCCAGCACGACACCGAGCCCGATGACCAGGGCGCCGGTCCCCATGACGACCATGCTCATCCGGAACGAGTCGTTCGCGTGGCGCAGCGCCTGTTCGTTGACACTGACCAGGAAGTCCTGGGCCCGGCGCCGCCGGTCCGGGGGTGGACCGGGCATGGCGACGCTCGGTCCGTAGCTGAAGTAGACGTTCCCGTGCACGTCGCCCACGCGGGTCTGCGCGAAGGGGCCCGACCCGTCTCCCGCACGGGGTGCCCGCTCGGTACCGGGCTCGGTCGTGTCCGGGTCGGGTGCGGCGGGCGGGCGGTGGGAGGGGAGGTTCTCCGGGGGGTGTTCGGGAGGATCTTGTCTGTCCACGGCTCCTGGCTTCCGAAGGGGGTCTTCCCCATCCTGGCTCAGGGACCCGGGGGACACCAGGCCTTTCCGAGCGGATGGACGCCACGGCGCGGGCGCGGTGGCGGCGGGCGACCGGGCCCTTCGCTCAGGCGCGTACCGGAACCGCCCGGACGAGGGCGGCGGCCCGGGGCAGCCGGGCGACCTCCTCCGCGGTCAGGTGCGGGTCGTCCGCGCGCAGGGCGACGGCCGCGTCGACGAACCTCCCGGGCCTGCCGCCGGTGTGCCGGACGTAGGGGGCCAGACACGCCTCGGCCAGGGGAGCGAGGCCGGGCGGTCCGCACAGCCCGGTCAGCGCCAGCAGGAGCGCGGTGACGGCCAGGTCCAGCCCCGGGACGCCCTCACGCGCGTTGGTCCAGTCCACGACCATCGGTCCCCGACGGGTGAGGATCACGTTGCCGGGGTGCAGGTCCAGGTGCAGCAGGCGGCCGCCGGACCCTTTGGGGACCGCGTGCAGGCGCCCGTGGAGCCGTGCCAGCTCCCTGCCGGTCTCCTCGGGGGTGAGGCGCCCCTCCGACGCGGCGTCGAGCATCGTGGGCCCGTGCAGTCGCTCCATCTCCAGCTCGCCGTGGTCGGCCCGGTACACCCTGGGCACGGGGTAGCCGTCGTCCGCGGCGCGGGCCATGGCGGCGGCCTCGGCTGTGGTGTCGCGCGCGTGACGGTAGCGGCGCAGCACCCGGGCGCCGTCCAGGGCGAACACCTCGGCGTCGCGCCCGGAGGCCAGGGGGACGGGGGTGGTCACCGGGGCTCCTGTGGTTCTCAGGCCTGGGGCGGGAACTCCGTGCGGAGCCGGTCCAGCTGCCGGCGGTCCCGCTTGGTGGGCCGTCCCGCGCCCCGGTCCCGGCGGATCACCGGTGCGGTCGCCTGGGGCGGTTGCGCGGGGGTGCGGTCCACGTAGCAGCGGACGGCGACGGGGGCGCCGACCCGCTTCGCGATGACGTGGCTCACGTCGACCACGCGGGTGGTGCCGTGCAGGCGCACCCTGACCTGGTCGCCGACCGTCACCGCCGTGGCGGGTTTGGCCGGGCGGTCGTTGACGCGCACGTGCCCGCCCCGGCAGGCCTGGGCGGCGTCGGCCCGGGTCTTGGTGAGGCGTACCGCCCACAGCCAACGGTCGACCCGTGTGGAGTCGGGGCCGGAGGGCAGGGGGGCGGACGAGTCGCTCACGCGGGGGTCCTCTCACGGGTTCGGGTGCGTCGTGAGCCACTCTAGGTCGCTTCCGGTACGAAGTGCTCCGAAGTCGCGCTACAGTTGTTCTTGCAACGAGGTCCTGTGGAGCAGTTAGGAGTGCTCGCCACCCTGTCAAGGTGGAGGCCGCGGGTTCAAATCCCGTCAGGACCGCATCATCGAAGGCCCGGTGTCCCCGACACCGGGCCTTCGGCGTTGTCGCGTGACAGGGGAGACGGTTGTGAGTTACCGGTATGCCACGGAGCGTGCGGACCACTCGGCTTTGGCCAGCGGACAGGTGCTGCGGTCCGCGCCCGGATACCCCGGTTTTCCGGTGCGGTTGGCGAGCGAACTCCTCCAACGGGCGATGGTGCACGTGGAGGGCGACCGGGTCCGCCTGTGGGACCCCTGCTGCGGCAGCGGGTACCTGGCGGCGGTGCTCGGGCTCCTCCACCGCGAACACCTCACGCACGTGCGCGCCACGGACGTGGACGGGGACGCGGTGGCCATCGCCGCCCGCAACCTGGAGCTGTTGACCGCCGAGGGGCTGGCCGAGCGGGAGCGGGAGCTGCGCCGGTCGGCCCGCGACTTCGGCCGGGTGGCGTTCGTGGAACGCGCCGAGGCCGCCCGGGACCTGGCCGCCGGGCTGGCCGCCACGGGCGGAGACCTCCCGCACGAGGCCGGTGTGGCCGACGTCTTCACGCTGACCGACCCGGTGGACGCCGACCTCGTGATCACCGACGTCCCCTACGGGGAGATGACGCACTGGGAGGGCAGCGTCCCCGAGGGCGACCCGATCCGGGCGCTGCTCGCCTCGATGGGTCGGGTTCTGCCGCGCCACGCGGTGGCGGTCGTGGCGGCGCGGACCCGGCGGGTGCCGCTGCCGGAGGGGGTGCGGGCGTTGGAGCGCGTGAGGGTCGGCAACCGGTCGGCGGTGCTGGTCCGTGCCAGGGACCTCGCCGCCGCGCTGTGAACCGCGGGGGCGGGGCCGTCCACAGCCTGTGGACGGCCCGGACGCGGGCGCCCCGAGCGCCCCGGGCGCCCCGGACACGGACTTCCCTGGCACGGGCGTCCCGGACGACCGCCAGCCCACGCTCAGGAGACGTCGCGGAAGGCCTTGGTCGTGTACAGCGCCACGACCAGAGCGATCACGGCCAGGAGGACGAACCCCAGCGTGTAGGCCCCGGTGGCCTGGTACACCACGCCCATGAGCAGCGGCGGGAAGTAGCCGCCCAGCCCTCCGGCGGCGCCCACCAGACCGGTGACCGTGCCCACCCGGGACGGGTCGACCAACTTCGCTACGAGGGCGAACACCGCACCGGTGCCCAGGCCCAGGGTGATCGCGATCAGGACGAACGACAGCCCGGCCGGGAACTCCGCCGGCGGGTGCAGGGCGAGGACCACGGCGAAGACGCAGGTGCCGAAGAACGAGATGAGGCAGACCCGCACCGGACCGATCCGGTCCGACAGGATGCCGCCGACCGGGCGGGCGATCACGGCCGCCACCGCGAACCCGGCGGTGCGCATGCCCGCGTCGGTCTGGGCGTAGTCGTAGGCGGTGGTCAGCAGGGTCGGCAGGTAGGTCGAGAAGGCCACGAAGCCGCCGAAGACCAGCGCGTACAGCGCCGAGGCCTGCCAGGTCGCCTTCAGGGCGAGCGCCTCGCGCATCCGCGGCAGGGCGGGCTCGGTCCGGGGCGTCCACCCCGGCGCGTCGCGGGCGAGGAGCCACATGACGGCCGCCATCACCGCGAGGGCCGCGCACATGAGCAGGTGGGTGGTGAGCACGCCCGTCGCCTCGACCAGGCGGGGGGTGAGGAAGGCGGACAGCGCGGTGCCGCCCATGCCCGCGCCGAACACGCCGGTGGCGAACCCGCGCCGGTTCGCCTGGTACCAGGCGTTGACGAACGGGATGCCGATCGCGAACGAGGATCCCCAGGAAGAACCCCCAGAGCAGCAGCATCGGGTAGGAGTTCGCGGACAGCCCGACCAGCAGGGTCGGCACGATGCTCAGCAGGCTCACGGCCGTGAACATCACCCGCCCGCCGTAGCGGTCGGTCAGCGTTCCCACCGGAATGCGCCCCAGCGAACCCACCAGCACGGGGAAGGCCACCAGGATCGAGGTCTGGGTGGGGGTGAGTCCCAGGTCCTCGCTGTAGCTCCGTGACAGCGGTCCGATGAGGTTCCAGGCCCAGAAGGTCAGCGCGAACGCCGCCGTGGCCAGGGCGAGGTTGCCGCCCGCGGTCCCGGAGCGGGTCGTCCGCTCCCCAACTTCCGCACGCATGAGGGCTCCTTCGTCGGTCGGTCTGCGCCGATTGTCACCCCCAGCGGTGTGGGAAACGTGACATCCGTGCCGGAGCAGGCATATTCATTAACGGAATGTGGTCGGGGTCGGGCTTTTTTCCTGCCCTTCGGGCAACGGGCGGGCAAACGAGGTGTATTCCTTATGGCGGCACGGAGCAAAAGTACGGGGGCCGGGGACGGTCTTCTCCGGCTGGGAAACTACCTGACCCGTTCGGAGCCGCTGGACGGGAACCGTGCCCAGGTCAGACATGGTGGACGTGAGGGTGACGTCTTCTACCGCGACCGCTGGAGCCACGACCGCGTGGTGCGTTCCACGCACGGCGTGAACTGCACCGGCTCCTGTTCCTGGGATGTTTATGTCAAAGACGGAATCATCACCTGGGAAACCCAGGCGACGGATTATCCGTCGGTCGGTCCGGACCGTCCCGAGTACGAACCCCGGGGTTGTCCTCGCGGTGCCGCCTTTTCCTGGTACACGTATTCGCCCACCCGGGTGCGCTACCCGTACGCGCGCGGCGTGCTGGTCGAGATGTACCGGGAGGCGCGTGAGCGTCTGGGTGACCCGGTCCTGGCGTGGGAGGAGATCACCACCGACCCCGAGAGGCGGCGCCGCTACCAGCGCGCCCGGGGCAAGGGCGGCCTGGTCCGCACGACCTGGGAGGAGGCGCTGGAGATCGCGGCCGCCGCGCACGTCCTCACGATCCGCGAGTACGGCCCGGACCGGATCGCTGGTTTCTCGCCCATCCCGGCCATGTCGATGGTGTCCCACGGCGTGGGGGCCCGCTTCGTCAACCTGATCGGCGGTTCCATGCTGTCGTTCTACGACTGGTACGCCGACCTCCCGGTGGCCTCTCCGCAGGTGTTCGGCGACCAGACGGACGTACCCGAGTCCGGCGACTGGTGGGACGCCGCCTACCTCGTGCTGTGGGGCTCCAACGTTCCGGTGACCCGGACGCCGGACGCCCACTGGATGGCCGAGGCCCGCTACCGGGGGCAGAAGGTCGTGGTGGTCGCCCCCGACTTCAACGACGCGGCCAAGTTCGCCGACGAGTGGCTGGCGCCGCACCCGGGTACGGACGGCGCGCTGGCCATGGCCATGGGTCACGTGATCCTGCGGGAGCGCTTCGTCGAACGGCCCACCCCGCGTTTCACCGAGTACGCGCGCTCCTACACCGACCTGCCCTTCCTGGTGTCCCTGGACCGGCGGGACGGCCGGTTCGTGCCCGGCAAGTTCCTCACCGCCGCCGACCTCCCCGGCGGCACAGAGGAGGCCAAGCCGGAGTGGAAGCCCGTGTTCTGGCCGGAAGGGGAGGACGGGCCGGTCGCCCCCAACGGCACGGTCGGCCACCGCTGGGGCGAGGACGGCGAGGGGAAGTGGAACCTCGACCTGGAGGGCAGGGTTCCCGAACTCACCTTCTACGCCGAGGGCGCCGAGGCCGCCGAGGTCGCCCTCCCCAGGTTCGACACCCCCGACGGCTCGGCCGAGGTCGACGTCCGGGGCGTCCCGGTGCGCAGGGTCGGTGACCGTCTGGTCACCACCGTGTTCGACCTGGTCCTGGCCCAGTACGGGGTGTCGCGCCCGGGTCTGCCCGGGGTGTGGCCCTCGGGGTACGACGACCCGGACGCGGCCTGCACCCCGGCCTGGCAGGAGACGCTGACCTCCGTGCCCGCCGACCGGGCGGTACGGATCGCCCGCGAGTTCGCCGACACGGCCGAGGCCAGCGGGGGCCGGGCCATGATCGTCCTGGGCGCGGGGACCAACCAGTGGTTCCACGGGGAGAACGCCTACCGGGCCTTCCTGTCGCTGCTGCTGCTCACCGGCTGCCAGGGGGTCAACGGCGGCGGCTGGGCGCACTACGTGGGCCAGGAGAAGTGCCGCACCGCCACCGGGTGGGCCGCCTACGCCTCGGGGATGGACTGGTCGCGGCCGCCGCGCTTCATGGCCGGGACGGCCTACTGGTACTCCCACACCGACCAGTGGCGCTACGACACCTACCGTGCCGACGCCCTGATGTCGCCGCTCGGCCCCGGCCGGGTCCGTGGGCAGCACACCGCCGACCTGGTGGCGGCCTCCGCCCGCATGGGGTGGATGCCGTCCTACCCGACCTTCAACCGCAACCCGATCCAGCTCGGTAAGGAGGCGGCCGAGCGCGACCGGGACCCCGCCGAGTACGTGGCCGACCAGCTCCAGGACGGCACCCTGCGGTTCGCCGCCGAGGACCCGGACGACCCGAAGAACTGGCCGCGCACCCTCACGCTGTGGCGGTCCAACCTGTTCGGCTCCTCCGCCAAGGGCAACGAGTACTTCCTCAAGCACCTGCTGGGCACGCACTCCAACCTCCAGTCGGAGCCGGCGGGGCCCGACGACCGCCCCGAGGACGTCACCTGGCGGGACGAGGCCCCCGAGGGCAAACTCGACCTGCTGCTCACCCTGGACTTCCGGATGACCAGCTCCACGCTGCTCTCCGACATCGTGCTGCCCGCGGCCACCTGGTACGAGAAGCACGACCTGTCGACCACGGACATGCACCCCTACGTGCACGCCTTCAACCCGGCGATCGACCCGCCGTGGGAGACCCGCACCGACTTCGACACCTTCCACGCGCTGGCGAAGGTGTTCAGCGCGCTGGCCGCCGACCACCTCGGGGAGGTCACCGACCTGGTGGCGGTGCCCCACCAGCACGACACCGAGGGCGAGCTGGCCCAGCCGCGCGGGGTGCCCTTCGACTGGAAGGCGGAGGGGGAGCGGCCGGTCCCGGGCAAGACCATGCCGGGCATCGTCCCGGTGCGCCGCAACTACTCGGCGGTGGCCCAGAAGCTCGCGGCGCTGGGACCGCTGGCCGAGGGGAAGGGGCTTCCGGTGAAGGGGGTCTCCTTCACCCCCGACGAGGAGGTCGAGTGGCTGCGCCAGCGCAACGGCGCCGTGCGCGGCGGGGTCGCGGACGGCCGTCCGTCCCTGGACACCGACGTCAAGGCCTGCGAGACGATCCTCGCGCTGTCCGGCACCAGTAACGGGCGCCTGGCCGCGCAGGGGTTCGAGCGGCTGGCCGCGCGCACCGGCACCGACATGGACGAGCTGATCCACCACGCGGCCGAGCGCAGGGTGGTCTTCGACGACGCCCGGCGCGGGCCGACACCGGTGGGTTCCAGCCCGGAGTGGTCGGGCAAGGAGGCCGCCGACCGCCGGTACTCGCCCTTCACCATCAACGTCGAGCACGACAAGCCCTGGCACACCCTCACCGGCCGCCAGCACTTCTACCTGGACCACGACTGGATGCACGAGTTCGGGGAGGCCCTGCCGGTCTACCGGCCGCCGCTGGACATGGGCCGCCTCTTCGGGGAACCCAGGATCGGTCCGACCGGGCAGCGCGAGGTGGTGGTGCGCTACCTGACCCCGCACTCCAAGTGGTCGATCCACTCCGAGTACCAGGACAACCTCCTCATGCAGACCCTGTCCCGGGGAGGGCCCACGATCTGGATGAGCGTGGCCGACGCCGAGGCGATCGGGGCCGTCGACAACGACTGGGTCGAGGCGGTCAACCGCAACGGGGTGGTCGCCGCCCGCCTGGTGGTCTCGCACCGTATGCCGACCGGGACCGTGTACATGCACCACGCCCAGGAGCGCACCATCGACGTGCCCAGGACCGAGACCACCGGGCGGCGCGGCGGCATCCACAACTCACTCACCCGCCTGATGGTCAAGCCGACCCACCTGATCGGCGGTTACGCGCAGCTCACCTACGCCTTCAACTACCTCGGCCCGACGGGGGACCAGCGCGACGAGGTCACGGTCGTGCGCAAGCGGACCACGGAGGTGCGTTACTGATGACGGAGCGGAGCCCGGACCGGGCGGGCGGCGCGACCAGGGCGTCGGGGGAACGGCCGATCGGACGGGTCATGGCGCAGGTCGCCATGGTCATGAACCTCGACAAGTGCATCGGGTGCCACACCTGCTCGGTCACCTGCAAGCAGGCGTGGACCAACCGCGGCGGTGTCGAGTACGCGTGGTTCAACAACGTCGAGACGCGCCCCGGCCAGGGGTACCCGCGCACCTACCAGGACCAGGAGCGGTGGAGGGGCGGCTGGGTCCGGCGTCCGGACGGCAGGCTCGTGCCGCGCGCGGGCGGTCGGATCAAACGGTTGGCGACCATCTTCGCCAACCCGGTCATGCCCTCGATCCAGGACTACTACGAGCCCTGGACCTACGACTACGAGACCCTCACGAACGCGCCGCTGGGCGACGACTTCCCCGTGGCCAGCCCGCGTTCGGCGCTCACCGGCAAGCCGATGCGGGTGAGCTGGAGCGCGAACTGGGACGACGACCTGGGCGGCGGCCCCGAACTGGCCTCCCAGGACCCGATCGTGCGCAGACTCGGGGACCGGGTGAAGCTCTCCTTCGAGGAGACCTTCATGTTCTACCTGCCGCGCATCTGCGAGCACTGCCTCAACCCCACGTGTGTGGCGGCGTGCCCGAGCGGAGCCCTCTACAAGCGGGTCGAGGACGGCATCGTGCTGGTGGACCAGGACCGCTGCCGGGGCTGGCGCATGTGTGTGACGGCCTGCCCGTACAAGAAGATCTACTTCAACCACAAGACCGGCAAGGCCGAGAAGTGCACGTTCTGCTATCCGCGTGTGGAGGTGGGCATGCCCACCATCTGCTCGGAGACGTGTGTGGGGCGCCTGCGGTACCTCGGGGTCGTGCTCTACGACGCCGACCGGGTGGGCGAGGCGGCCTCCGTGGAGGACGAGAGGGACCTGTACGAGGCGCAGCTCGACGTGTTCCTCGACCCGGCGGACCCGGCCGTGCGCGCGGCCGCCCGCCGCGACGGCATCCCCGACCGCTGGGTGGAGTCGGCCGACCGGTCGCCGATCCTGGCCCTGGCCAAGCGCTTCCGGGTGGCGCTGCCGCTGCACCCGGAGTTCCGCACGATGCCGATGGTCTGGTACGTGCCGCCGCTGTCGCCGGTGGTGGACGCGCTCACCACGACCGGGCACGACGGCGAGGAGGCCGACCACCTGTTCGGGGCGATCGACACCCTGCGCATCCCGGTCGAGTACCTCGCGGAGCTGTTCACGGCGGGGGACACCGGGCCCGTCGACCTGGTGCTGCGCAGGCTCGCGGCCATGCGCTCGTACATGCGCCGGATCAACCTGGGCCAGGAGCGCGACGAGTCCGTCGCCGAGGCGGTGGGGATGACCGGCGCCGAGATCGAGGACATGTACCGGCTGCTGGCCCTGGCCAAGTACGACGAACGCTACGTGGTGCCCACGGCGTTCGGCGTGGACGAGAGCGACCGGGGGGTCATCGAGGAGGTCGGGTGCGACCTCGACTTCGAGGGCGGCCCCGGCATGGGCGGGATGGGTCAGGTGCCCTTCGGGGAGGCCTCGGGGCGCCCGGACGCGGCCACCGTGGAGACCTTCCACGCCCTGCGCGACCGGCAGACCGGTGAGGGCGGCGCCTCCGGGCGGTCCGCCACGGACGGCCGCGTGAACCTTCTGAACTGGGACGGCAACGGCCGTCCGAGTGGGCTCTTCCCACCCCGGCGGGGTGGCGGTACCGACGGCGGCGACCGGGGCGCGGGCCCCGGACCGCGTGAGGGGGATCGACCATGAGCACCGACACGAACGGCACGGGCGCGGCGTCCGGCGAGGGCGCGGGCTTTCCGGGGGCCACCTCCGGGGGCGCGCGGGAGGCGACCGATCCGCGCGTGGTGGTTCCGAGCCAGGACGGCCGAGACCCGGACGGTCCGGGGCGGGCCGGCTGGCTCGGCGCGGGCCGGGCCGAGCGCAGGGCGCACGCGCTGGCGGTGACCCACCAGGCGGCGTCGGTCCTGTTGGGCTACCCGGACGCCCTGTTCTTCGAGCGGCTCCCGCTGGCCGCGCGGGCCGCCGCGGAGCTGCCCCGGAGCCAGTCGCGCACCCTGCTGCTGGAGTTCTGCGAACACGCCTCCAGCACACCCGAGCTGGAACTGGCCGAGCACTACGTGGAGGTGTTCGACCTGCGACGCCGCCGCGCGCTGCACATGACGTACTACACGGACGGCGACACCCGGCGCCGGGGCCACGCGCTGGCCGAGATCAAACGGGTGTACGCCGAGTCGGGGTGGCGGGTGCACGCGCGCGAGCTGCCCGACCACCTGGCGGTGATGCTGGAGTTCGCGGCCCGGGGGGACGCCGACGCCGGGCAGGAGCTGCTGGTGGACTTCCGGGCGGGGCTGGACCTGTTGTCGCGGTCCCTGGGAGAGCACGGTACGCCGTACGCGCGGGTGGTCGACGCGGTCCGGTCCACGCTGCCTTCGCCCCGGCGTGCGGACGAGGAGCGCGTGCGCCGCCTGGCGCGGGAGGGGCCGCCCGCCGAGGACGTGGGCATGGAGCCCTACGGCGCGCGTCCGAGGATGCCGCTGCCGTTGACCGACGTCACGAGGAGGCCGCGGTGAACCGCGTCGGGGCCGTGAGCGGCGGGGCGGGCGGTGGCGCGTCTCACGCGGCCGCCGAACCGGCGGCGGGGGCGGGCGGTTACGGTCCGGCGGACCTGATCCTGTGGGGCGTGTTGCCCTACGTGGTGCTGGTGCTCGTGGTGGGCGGGCTGGTGTGGCGGTACCGCTACGACCGGTTCGGCTGGACCACCCGGTCCTCGGAGCTCTACGAGTCGCGGTTGCTGCGCGTCGGCAGCCCGCTCTTCCACTTCGGCCTGCTCGTGGTGATCGTCGGCCACGTGGTGGGCCTGCTCGTGCCTGAGGCGTGGACCCGGGCGCTGGGGGTCTCCGACACCGCCTACCACGTGACCGCGCTGTCGCTGGGGATCGTGGCGGGAGTCTGCACGCTCGCCGGCGTCACCCTGCTCATCTGGCGCAGGCGCACGACCGGACCGGTGTTCAGCGCCACCACCCGCAACGACAAGCTGATGTACGTGGTGCTGGTGCTGGCGATCGTGACCGGCCTGGGCATGACCGTCTACTTCGCGGGCGTGGCCCTCGCGGGCGGGCACTCGGGCGACTACCGGGAGACGGTCTCGCCGTGGTTCCGGTCCATCTGGTACCTGCGCCCGGACATCACCGCGATGGCCGCCGCCGAGGCTCCCTACAAGCTGCACGCGCTGATGGGGTTGGCCCTGTTCGCCCTGCTGCCGTTCACCCGGCTCGTGCACGCGTTCAGCGCGCCGGTCGGCTACCTGTTCCGTCCCTACGTCCTCTACCGCACGCGCGACCCGGGCTCGCCCGCTTCCGGACAGGCGGTACGGACCGCCCGCCGGGGCTGGTGAACGCGGCCCGGCCGCGCCACCCGAACCGGCCTCCGAGAACCGTCACCGCGTGACCCGACCAGGAGAACGTCACCATGGAGCTGTTCCCCGCGTTCCCGCTCGACGAGTGGTACGACACGAAACAGACCCTGCACCGCTTCGAGCAGATCGTCGGCAAGGTGCGGCTGGCCCACAGCCCCCGGCGCAACCACTGGTGGAACGTGCCCTTCCACCTCACCGGTTCCGGTATCACGTCCCGCCCGATGGGGTTGTGGGACGGCAACCCGGTCTTCACGGTGGACTTCGACTTCGTCCGCCACGAGCTGGTCGCGTCGAACCTGGAGGGGCACACGGCGGCCTTCCCGCTCCAGGGGCACAGCGTGGCGTCGTTCTACCTCCAGTTCCAGTCCGCCCTGGACAGCCTGGGGGTGGACGGCAGCATCCCGCTGGCGACCCCCTTCGACCTGCCGGACACGGGGCGCCCCTTCGCGGAGGACGTCCAGCACGCCACCTACGTGCCCGAGCACGCCAACCGGTACTGGCGTGTCCTGAGCCAGGTGAACCTGGTGCTGGAGGAGTTCGCGTCCTCGTTCTCGGGCAAGACCAGCCCGGTGCACCACTTCTGGCACACCTTCGACATCGCGGTCACCCGGTTCTCACCCCACACGGTGCGGCAGCCGGAGCGGGCGGGCGGTCTGGTGCGCGAGGCCTACTCGCGCGAGGTGGTCAGCTTCGGGTTCTGGTTCGGCGACGACTCCGTTCCCGAACCCTGCTTCTACGCCTACGCGGCACCCGAACCGGAGGGGCTCACCGAGCGGCCGCTCCGTCCCAAGGAGGCGGAGTGGGCGCCCAGTGGTCAGGGGCACCTGGCCCTGTTGCGCTACGCCGACGCGCGAGAACAGCCCGATCCCCGCGCGGCGGTGCTCGACTTCATGGAGAGCGCCTACCGGGCCGGGGCCGAGCGCCTGGGCTGGGACGTCGACGCCCTGGGCTGCCCCGGCGGGATCACCGACCCGTACCTGGCCGGCCGCTGAGTCCCGCCCGAGAGTGCGCGCGGAGCGGGAGCGGGAACATGACATCCTGTGGGGCCCACCGCGCGCACCGGGCGCGCGTGACACGCACCAGGCAGGGGAAGTGGCCATAAGGTTGTCCGTCGTCGACGTGCCCGAACGATCACGCTACGAGGTGAGCGCGGACGGCCGGGTGGTCGGTTTCTCCGCCTACCACCTCATCTCCGAGGGGGTACTGGCCCTGCCGCACGTGGAGGTGGAGCCGGCCTTCGAGGGGCGGGGCGTGGCCAGCGAGCTCATGCGCCGGTCCCTCGACGAGATCCGCGAGCGGGGGCTGCGGATCGTGCCCGTCTGCCCGTTCGCCCAGGCCTTCCTCAAGCGGAACCCGGACTACGCGGACCTCGTGCACCAGGGGTGAGCGGGGGAGGAATCGCCCGGACGATCCAATAACGGAAGCATCACCATCCGAGCACAGTGAGTGCCGGATGGTGTTTCGTGTCCGTTCCGGGGGCATGGGGTGGCGGTTGTCCACGTATGGAGCGAAGGAGCCCCACCCCCGTGATACTGGCAGACGCACCACCCACCCTCGACGCCCGCGTCACGGACGCGATCGGCACCTTCAACGACGACTTCTTCTGGGCCTGGGTGCTCATCCCCCTCCTGGTGGTGGTGAGCCTCTACATCACCGTCCGCAGCGGGCTCGTGCAGTTCCGCCTGTTCCCGGAGATGTTCCGGGTGCTCAGGAGCAAGCCCGAGATCGCCCCCGACGGCAAGAAGGCCGTCTCCTCGCTCCAGGCGTTCTTCATCTCGGCCGCCGCCCGGATCGGTACCGGCAACATCATCGGCGTGTCCATCGCGATCTCCCTGGGCGGCCCGGGAGCGGTGTTCTGGATGTGGGTGATGGCGCTGGTGGTGTGTGCCGCCAGCTTCGTGGAGTCCACGCTCGCGCAGCTGTACAAGGTCCGCCACCCCGCCGGGTACCGGGGCGGGCCCGCGTACTACATCGAGCGCGGCCTCGGCCAGCGCTGGCTCGCGGTGGTCTTCGCGATCATCCTCATCATCACCTTCCCGATGGTGTTCAACGCGGTGCAGAGCAACACCATCACCAACACGATCGCCAACTCCGCCGGTGAGCTCGGTGCCGAGACCAACCTGATGTTCTCGGCGGTCATCGGCGCTCTGCTGGTGGTCCTCACCGGCCTGGTGATCTTCGGCGGCGTGCGCCGCATCGCGCACACCGCGCAGGCGCTGATCCCGTTCTTCGCGGGCCTGTACGTCGTCCTCGGCCTCATCGTCATGGCGCTGAACTGGCAGCTGGTGCCGGGCATGTTCGCCTCGATCGTCCAGAACGCGTTCGGGCTGGGCGAGTTCGCCGCCGCCGCGCTGGGCGTGGTGATCATCCAGGGCGTCCGCCGGGGCATGTTCTCCAACGAGGCGGGTCTGGGTTCGGCGCCCAACGCGGCGGCCAGCGCCTCGGTCACGCACCCGGTCAAGCAGGGTCTGGTGCAGACCCTGGGCGTGTACCTGGACACCCTGGTGGTCTGTTCGGTGACCGCCTTCATCGTCCTGCTCGGCTACCAGGGCACGCTCGACGGCACGATGGAGGGCGACCTCACCCAGCTCGCCCTGATGTCGATGCTGGGGCCGTGGGCGCTGCACCTGATGACGCTCATCATCTTCCTGGTGGCGTTCACCTCGGTGCTGGGCAACTACTACTACGGCGAGTCCAACGTCGAGTACCTGACCTCCAGCGGCAACGTGCTGTTCGGCTACAAGGTGGTCTTCCTGGTCGCCACCTTCCTCGGCTCGCTGGGTTCGATCGACCTGATCTGGACCCTGGCCGACACCACGATGGGCATGATGGCGCTGGTCAACCTGATCGCCATCACCCCGCTCACGGTGATCGCCTGTCGTCTGCTCAAGGACTACACGGACCAGCGCAGGCAGGGTCTGGACCCGGTCTTCACCCGGGACCGGCTGCCGGGCGTGCGCGGGGTGGAGTGCTGGGAGCCCCACGACGAGGCGCAGGCGGCCGAGAGGGACCGGCTCCCCTCCTGACCGGGGCGGGCCCCTGTACGGGGTCGACGGGGGGCGTGTCCGCGCGCGGACGCGCCCCCCGCGCGTTCGTCACGGGGGTGACGACGGTTCAGGAGGCGCGCGGTTCACACGGGAAAGCGCACAAATCGCTAACGGTAGGAGCTTTCAGGCATCCGTGTTCTTTCGGTCACCGCGGATCATCGCTAGTGTGCTGCATCACAGTCGTGGCGGTCAGAGTTGTGTCTCGCGAGGGAGTCCGATGTCCATCGTCTCAATCGAGCCCGCCACCGCCGAGCGGTGGGATGACCTGGAGAACCTGTTCGGACCGACCGGAGCGTACGGGCACTGTTGGTGCACGTTCTTCCGAAGACGCGCCAAGGACCACACGGCGAGCGTCTCCTGCGACCGGTCCACCCGTGGTCTGGACAACAAGGAGGAGTTGCGCCGCTTGACCCTGGAAGGGCGCGTGCCGGGGCTGATCGCCTACGACGGTGAGGGGCCGTGCGGGTGGGTCTCCGTGGCGCCCAGGGAGGACTTCATCCGCCTGTCCCGCTCGCGGACGCTGCGCCCGGCCGACCCGGAGGAGCCGGGGGTGTGGTCGCTGGTGTGTTTCTGGCTGCCGCCGCGCAGGCGCAAGCGCGGCCTGGGCAGCCGTCTGCTGGACGGCGCGATCGAGTACGCGCGTGCGGGCGGGGCGCGGGTCCTGGAGGCCTACCCCGTGGACACGGCGGGCGGTCGCGCCCCCAGTGCCGAGGTGTACACCGGGACGGTCGAGATGTACCGCCGGGCCGGGTTCGCGCTGGAGGGCCACCACCTGAGTGAGCGGGTCGTGGCCCGGCTGGAGCTGAAGCCGGGGTAGCCCCGCCGCCCTCGTCGCTCCCCTTCTCCTCCTCCCCATCCCCCACCCCTTCCGTCCCGTCACTGTTCTCCGGCCGCCCGAGGTGGAGCCCGGGAACGGGGGGAGGGTATCCGGAGCCCGCCTCCTCCCGGCGCTCACGGGTGTGTCGCCGCCACGGCGGCCCCCGGGTGTCCGATGATCCAAGGGGTCCCCGTGCGTGTCGCGGGGGCCCCGCTCCCGTGGTGCGGCTCACGCGTGTCCGGTGGGGGCGTGTCTGTCCTGTTCTGGTGGGGGCTTTGTCTGCCGTTGGTACCCCCCTGGGGTAATGTGGGCTGCGCGTTCCCGAGTGAAACGCCGTGGGGGTTTGACACCGGCATACCCCAGGGGGGTATATTGAAGCTCGTTGGAACACGGACCGCGCACCGGCGCGGCAGAACCACCAGGAGGCAGGAATGGCCAGCACCGCCGTCTACACCGTCGAGGGCATGAGCTGCGGACACTGCGTCAACTCCGTCACCCAGGAGGTCGGCGGGGTCTCCGGCGTCACCGACGTCAAGGTCGACCTGGAGGCCAAGAGGGTCACCGTCACCGGTGAAGGACAGATCGACGACGCCGCCGTGCGCGCCGCCATCGACGAGGCCGGGTACGAGGTGGCGAGCTGACATGGGAGTGACCACGAAACTCGCGTTGTACGCGGTGGGTCTCGTGGTCGTGTTCGCCACGGCGTTCGGGGTCGGCACACTGGTCGGCCCCGTCCTGCCGGACCAGCCCGGGACGCACGCGGAGAGCGCGGAGCCACCGGCCCACGGCGAGCAGGAGCACGACAGCACCGAACGGGACCGCGTCGGCGACGGCGCCGACCACTAGCCCTCCTGGAGCGGCAATGAGTAGCAGCAAGACGGCGTCCGCCGCGGTGGAGCCGGTGGAACTGGCCATCGGCGGAATGACCTGCGCGGCCTGTGCCAACCGGGTGGAGAAGCGCCTCAACAAGCTGGAGGGCGTCACCGCCACCGTCAACTTCGCGACGGAGAGGGCCCGGGTCGCCTTCGAGGGTGAGACCCTCCCCGTCGAGGACCTGGTCGCCCAGGTCGAGAAGGCGGGGTACACCGCCACCGTCCCCCGTGCCGACCCCGAGGCCGCGGCCGAGGGGGCCGCGCCGGACGACCCGACCCGGGCGCTGTGGAACCGCGCCCTGGTCTCCATGGTGCTGTCCGTCCCCGTCATCGCGATGGCGATGGTCCCCGCGCTCCAGTTCACCTACTGGCAGTGGGCGTCCCTCGCCCTGGCCGCGCCCGTCGTCGTCTGGGGCGCGCTGCCCTTCCACGTCGCCGCGTGGAAGAACCTCAGGCTGGGCACCGCCACCATGGACACCCTCGTGTCCCTCGGCGTCACCTCGGCCTTCCTGTGGTCCCTCTACGCCCTGTTCCTGGGCACGGCGGGCACCCCGGGCATGACCCACCCCTTCGAGTTCACCATCGCCCGCACCGACGGTTCGGCCAACATCTACCTGGAGGTCGCGGCGGGCGTCACCTCCTTCATCCTCCTCGGCAAGTTCTTCGAGGCCCGCTCCAAGCGCCGCGCGGGCGCCGCCCTGCGCGCGCTCCTGGAGATGGGGGCGAAGGAGGTCGCCGTGCTCCGGGGCGAGGGCCCCGCCGCCCGCGAGGAGCTCGTCCCCGTGGACCGGCTGGCGGTCGGCGACCGCTTCGTGGTCCGTCCCGGAGAGAAGATCGCCACCGACGGCACCGTCGAGGAGGGCACCTCCGCCGTCGACATGAGCATGCTCACCGGCGAGTCCGTGCCGGTCGAGGTGGCACCCGGCTCCGCCGTGGTCGGCGCCACCGTCAACGCGGGCGGGCGCCTGGTCGTGCGGGCCTCGCGGGTGGGCTCCGACACCCAGCTCGCGCAGATGGCGCGCCTGGTCGAGGACGCCCAGAACGGCAAGGCCGCCGTGCAGCGGCTCGCCGACCGGGTGTCCGGGGTGTTCGTCCCGGTCGCCATCATGATCGCCGTGGCCGCCCTGGGCTTTTGGCTCGGCACCGGCGACCCCGCCGGAGCGGCCTTCACCGCCGCCGTGGCCGTGCTCATCATCGCCTGCCCCTGCGCCCTCGGCCTGGCCACCCCGATGGCCCTCATGGTGGGCACCGGGCGCGGCGCGCAGCTCGGCATCCTGATCAAGGGCCCCGAAGTCCTGGAGAGCACCCGGCGGGTCGACACCGTCGTGCTGGACAAGACCGGCACCGTCACCACCGGCAAGATGGCCCTGGCCGGGGTCACCGTCGCCGAAGGCGAGCACGAGGACGAGGTCCTGCGCCTGGCGGGAGCCCTGGAGAACGCCTCCGAGCACCCCATCGCCCGCGCCGTCGCCACGGGGGCCGCGGCGCGGGTCGGTGACCTGCCCGTCCCGGAGGACTTCGCCAACGTCGAGGGCCTGGGCGTCCAGGGGGTCGTGGAGGGCCGCGCCGTCCTGGTGGGCCGGGTCGCGCTCCTGGAGGAGTGGTCCCAGCCGCTGACCGACGACGTCGCGCGGGCCATGGCGGCCGCCGAGGCCGAGGGCCGCACCGCCGTGGCGGTCGGCTGGGACGGCCGGGCCCGCGGGGTCCTGGTCGTGTCCGACACGGTCAAGCCCACCAGCGCCGAGGCGGTCCGCCAGTTCCGGGACCTCGGGCTCACCCCGATCCTCCTGACCGGTGACAACGAGGCCGTGGCCCGCTCGGTCGCCGCCGAGGTGGGCATCGACGAGGTCATCGCCGAGGTCCTGCCCAAGGACAAGGTGGACGTGGTCACCCGGCTCCAGTCCGAGGGCCGCACCGTCGCGATGGTCGGAGACGGGGTCAACGACGCCGCCGCGCTCGCCCAGGCCGACCTGGGGCTGTCCATGGGCACCGGCACGGACGTGGCCATCGAGGCCAGTGACCTCACCCTGGTGCGGGGTGACCTGAGGGCCGCCGCCGACGCGGTCCGGCTCTCCCGGCGCACGCTCGGCACCATCAAGGGCAACCTGTTCTGGGCCTTCGCCTACAACACGGCGGCGCTGCCCCTGGCCGCGATGGGCCTGCTGAACCCGATGCTCGCCGGTGCGGCGATGGCCCTGTCGAGTGTGTTCGTGGTGACCAACAGCCAGCGGCTGCGGAGGTTCCGGGCGCTGACCGGAACCGGTCATATCAACACCCAGTAGCGACAATGTGACGCAGGTCTCGCTCAAGGGGCCGAAGGGCCGCTAGGGTTGCGCGGAGCCCCACAGCCGTGGGGCTCCGCGTCGATCCGGGCGGCCCGCCCGTGTGCCGTGGAAGCCGCCGGACCGGTGCCCCGCGCCGCGCACACGAGAGAGGACGTCCGCTCCGCAGCCGCCCCTCCCCGCACAGCCGAGGTACCCCGTGACACCTGGATGCCCCCGCGCGAAGCTGTACCACCACGAACCGCGACCGGACCCCTACGCCGTGTACGCGCGTATGCGCGCCGACCACGGCCCCGTCGTCCCGGTGGAGCTCGAACCCGGTGTGCACGGGTGGCTCGTCACCGACTACACCACCCTCATCTCGTGGTCGCGGGACACCACCACGTTCGGGCACGACGCCCGCCTGTGGAAGGACTTCCACGAGGGCCGGATCAGCGCCGACGCCGCCGTCCTGCCCATGATGGCCCCCCGCCCCAACGCCCTCTTCGTCGACGGCACCGAACACCAGCGCTACCGCCGCGCGATCACCGACAGCCTCGGCGCGATCAGCGCCGAACGGTGGGCCGGGGTCACCGAACGCTACGCCCACGGGCTCATCGACCAGTTCTGCGAGCGCGGCCGGGCCGACGTCCTCAACGAGTACGCGCGCATGCTGCCCCTGCTGGTCATCAACGAACTGTTCGGGTTCGACCGCGACCAGGGCGTGCGGTTCGTGGAGGCCATGCGCAACCTGTGGCTGGGCGTCGACACGGAACGTTCCAACGCCCAGGCCGAGCGGGCGCTGTCCGAGGTGGTCACCGCCAAGCACCGCGACCCCGGCGACGACGTCACCACACGGCTGATCAGCCACCGCGCCGCGCTCACCGACGAGGAGGTGATCATGCAGCTCCTGTTGGTGGTCGCCGCCGCCAACGAGCCGACCGCCAACCTCATCAACGCGGGCGTACGCGAGGTGCTGGCCGACCCCCACCTGCCCACCGACCGGGCGCCCTCGCCCACCATGCTCGCCGACATCGTCGACCGGGTGCTGTGGCACGACCCGCCCATCACCAACTACCCCGTCATCTACCCCCGCGTGGACGTGCCGCTCGGCGGCGGCCGCACCATCGAGGCGGGTTCCCCCATCCTGCTGGGCTTCGCCGCGTCCAACCGCTTCTACATGGAGGAGAACGCGGAACGTATGGAGGAGTCCCGCAACCGGGCCCACGTGGCCTGGGGCGCCGGGCCGCACCGCTGCCCGGCGCGCGAGGAGGCCACCACGATCACCATGGTCGCGCTGCGCACCCTCCTCGACCGGCTGCCCGGGCTCACGATCGAGGTTCCCCCGCAGGACCTGCGCTGGCAGCTGTCGGCGCTGTCCTGGATACCCGTCGCCCTCCCCGTGCGGTTCACCCCCCAGAACCCCCCGCCCCCCACACCGGTGGAAGGAAACCCCCCTTGGACCGCGTCAGACTCGCACCCGGAAACCTCCGCGCACAGAGCACCCACCTCAGGAAGATCGCCCCTGTCGTCCCTGTCGAACTTCCTGGTGAGGTTGACGCGTGGGTCGTGACCACCCACGAGGCCGTCAGCGCGGCCCTGGCCGACCCGCGTGTGCGGAAGGACAAGAAGTACTGGACGGCCTTCAACGCCGGGGAGATCCCGGCGGACTGGCCGCTCATCTCGTGGATCATCAACGAGAACATGCTGGCCAAGGACGGTGACGACCACACCCGGCTGCGCCGGCTCGTCTCCAGGGCGTTCACCCCGGGCCGGGTCGAACTCCTGCGCGAGCGCGTCGTCGCCGTCGTCGAGTCGCTCCTGGACGACCTGGAACGTGCCGCGGAGGAGAGCCCGGACGGGGTGGTGGACCTGCGCGCCGTCGTCTCCCAGCCGCTGCCGCTCACCGTGATCAGCGAACTGTTCGGCGTGGACGAGGAGACCCGGCCCCGGCTGCACCGGCCCGTCGGCGTCTTCTTCGACCAGAGCGTCACCCCCGAAGAGGCGATGGCGACCTTCTTCGAGCTGTGGGGCGTGCTCACCGAACTGGTGGAGACCAAGCGCGCCCGGCCCGGGGACGACCTCACCACCGCCCTCATCGCCGCGCGGGACGACGAGGACCGGCTCACCGAGGACGAGCTGATCTGGAACCTGGTGCTCTTCGTCAGCGCCGGTTACGAGACGACCATGAACCTGATCTCCAACGCCGTGCGCGCGCTCACCCGCCACCGCGACCAGCTCGACCTGGTCGTGGCCGGAAAGGTGGAGTGGTCCAAGGCGGTGGAGGAGGTGCTGCGCTGGGACCCGCCCGGCCAGTACGTGCCGATGCGGTACACCACCGAGGACATCGAGCTCGCCGGTGTGCCGATCCCCAAGGGGGAACCCCTGCTGCTCGGCTACGGCTCGGCCAGCCGGGACGACGCCCGGCACGGGCCCACCTCCGAGGAGTTCGACATCACCCGCGAGGACAGCTCGCACCTGTCCTTCTCCCACGGGCGGCACTACTGCCTGGGCGCCAGCCTGGCCCGCATGGAGATGAACGAGGTGCTCCCGCGCCTGTTCGCGCGCTTCCCCGACCTCGACGTGGCGGTGGACGACGCCGACCTGGTTCCGGCCCCGTCGATCATCGCCTCCGGGGTCGACGCCCTCCCGGTTCGGCTGCGCTGACCGGACGCTCCCCGTCCCGTCGGAGGTCACACCGACGGCCTCCGGCGGGATTCGTGCACCTCAGGGAGGGTTGCGGGCGGTTCGTGACCCGTGGGAACGGGGTTGGCACCTTCGGGAGAGCACCAAGGAGCGGGGCGGCATCCTAGACTCGGCACGGTCCCCCGGCCCTCTCGACCCCTGCCCTGTCCCGCCCTCCTCCCACGGAAGGGCACCTCCCCCGAAGAGGATCGCGCGCACATGAACAGTTCGGAATCCGACCCCGGCCGTGTCCTGGCCAACCGGTACCGCCTGGACGAGGTCATCGGCGCGGGCGGCATGGGCCGGGTCTGGCGCGGCACGGACACCCTGCTCGACCGCCCGGTCGCGGTCAAGGAGCTGACCACGCCGCCGAACCTGCCCCCGCACGAGGTCGACGTCCTGCGCACCCGCATGATCCGCGAGGCCCGCAGCGCCGCCCAGCTCAGCCACCCCTCCATCATCACGGTGTTCGACGTGGCCGAGGAGGACGGCCGCCCGTGGATCGTGATGGAGCTCGTCCGGGGGCCGTCCCTCGGGGACCTCATCAAGGACGAGGGCGCGCTGGAGGTCCCCCGCGCGGCCAACGTCGGTGAGCAGATGGCCGCCGGGCTGGCCGAGGCGCACGACCGCGGCATCGTGCACCGCGACATCAAGCCCGGCAACGTGCTCATAGCCGGGAACGACCGCGCCGTCCTCACCGACTTCGGCATCGCCCACCTGGACGGTTCCACCCACCTGACCAGCACCGGACTGCTGATCGGCTCACCGAGCTACCTCGCCCCGGAGATCGCGCACGGGCGCGCGGCCACGCCCGCCTCCGACATGTGGGCGCTCGGCATCACCCTCTACCAGGCGGTGGAGGGCTCGCTGCCGTTCGACCGCCCCACCCCGATGGCGACCCTGACCGCCATCGTCACCCAGGACCTGCCGGAGACCCCCAACGCGGGCGCGCTCCGACCGGTCCTGGAGGCCCTCACGGAGAAGCGTCCCGAGGACCGGCCGTCGGTCCTCGAGGTGCGTGCCCTCCTGCGGGAGATCCGGGACTCCGGTTCGACGAGCACCACCATGCTGGCTCCCTCCCTGGAACCGGCCCCGGAGGCCCCCTCCGACTGGAACCGGGTCACCGACCAGGGCACCGTGCACCGCGCGGTCAGCGCCGCCGAGGCCGCCCCGGCGCCCGCCCCGGCTCCGCCGCCCGCCCCGGCACCGCGGCCCCCGGCTCCCCGGCGTCCCCGTGAGCACGCGGCCGGATCGCGCCGGCGCGCGCTGCTCGCGGCGGCGGCCGCGCTCGCCCTGCTGCTCGTGGTCGGCGCGACCACCCTGTTCGTGAGCATGAACCGGTCGGACGACGCCGACGCCGGGCTGGCGGGCTCCAGCGAGGAGACCTCCGACGGCGGCGCGCCGGAGGGGGCGGGCGACGACTCCGAGGCCTCGGCGGGCGGCGGCGAGGACGGTCCGGACGAGGGAGCGGCGGAAGAGGAGGAGCCGGAGGAGGACGACCAGTGGGACTTCCTGGTCCGGCACGACGACTCCAGCGGCTTCTCCGTGGACGTCCCCGAGCACTGGGAGGTCGACCGCCAGGGGCACATGGTCTACTTCCGCAACCCGGACGGCGGCTACCTGCTGGTGGACCAGACCGACAACCCCAACGCCGACGCCGGTGACGACTGGCGCGACTTCGAGCCGACCGGCCGCCAGAACTTCGGCGGCTACTCGCTGATCGGGATCGAGGACGTCGACGCCGACTGGGCCGACGACTACGTCAGCGCCGCCGACTGGGAGTTCACCTTCCGTGGGCGCAACGGCGAGATGCACGCCGTCAACCGGGGCTTCCACACCGAGGACGTCGGTTACGCCCTGTTCCTCGTGAGCGCGGACGAGCGGGACTACAATCACGAACTCCTCGACCGCATCTCCGAGTCCTTCGAACCCGCCTCCTAGGTGAGGGGGTCCGATGTCCTCAGTGGTCGCGCTCGCCGATCCTGGGGTGGGCCAGTCACCACGTGACGGGCATGCCTCGGTCTGGTGGCCAGGTACAGGCGAAACCCCTGATCTCCTCAGGATTCCCTGACCGGGGAGCACACACCCCTCTGGCGACTTCGTAGCAGCCCTGCCCCGTCTCGGGTCGAGGTCGGAACCGTTCTCCGGGAGGGTGTTTTTCCGGGAGTGCTTCGGTAAATTCTTCTCCGAAGCACTTGGCCCGGATCGATCTGATTTCTGCTGAAAAAGCAGTGGCGGCATGGATTCTCCACGATCGCCATTGGTCCGGCGGCTGTGGTGCATCCGACTTGCGCCAATTTTCTTTGTCGAGAAATCTATCGACCCCGGGATGTGACTGTATTGCAGACGCTTTTAGAACCAGGAAAAAGACCCGGTGGGTCATGGGAATCCCTGGCTGTGCAATTTTTCGAGGAACGGATGTTGAGAACTGACAGCCCGTTCCCCTGTGTCTTCGGATCTGACGCCGTCCGCAGCGGCACCCTGCGCTACGCCTTCGTCCCGGTGGGCGAGGGGCGTGTCGAGGCACTGGCTGACGCGCTCCGCGTCTATACGGGGATCGCCGAATCCTTGGGGAACCGGACATCCCTGGTCTGCTTCTTCGAACACGACCCCCGTATCTCGACGCTGGACGCGTGTGAGGAGCACTTCTGGGACCTCCTGCGCGGGCTGAGGGAGCAGGACGAGTGCCCATGGCCCGAGGGAATCTCCTCCGACACCGAGGCTGCCGACTGGGAGTTCGCCTTCAACTCGACCCCGATGTTCGTGGTGGCGAACACCCCCTTCCACTACAAGCGCAGGAGCCGTTTCTTCGAGTACTTCGCGGTGACGTTCCAGCCCAGGTTCGTCTTCGACGGTCTCGCCGCTGGGACGAGGACCGGGGACAACGCGAGGAAGATCATTCGGAGACGCCTCTCCGAATACGACTCGGTGGCGCAGACCCCCTTGCTCGGTAGTTTCGGTGAGCACGGAAACAAGGAATGGCACCAGTACTTCCTCGACGAGGAGAACGAGGTTCCCCTCCCCACCGACCGGTGCCCGCTGCACCGTTCGGCCGCCACCGTCTCCCTCTGACACGCGTTCAGGAGCAGCACATGCCCACGCCCACCATCACCACCGGACCGGTACGCCCCCTCGCCGAGATCTACGAGGACCTGCTCCCCGAACAGGGGAGTTTCGAGATCCAGCACGATCAGGCCGGCAAGACCCACGACTGGCACCGGCACAGCCTTCACGAGACCCTCGCGATCCTCAGCGGCTCCGTCGAACTGTTCTGGCGCGACGGCGGAGTCACCCACCGCAGCGAGTGTGGCCCCGGGGCGCGTGTCTCCCTGCCCGCCCACACCGAGCACGGTTCCACCGCAGGCCCCGAAGGCTGCGTGTACGTGATCGCCCCCGAGGATGGCCGGACCGCCGAGACCACCTTCCTGTGAGGCCCCTCAACCGGGGCCGACTCGGATGACTATCAGGAGAGGAACCATGGCTACACCTGGGACCCCGGTCGTGCTCGCCATGCGGGACGGCTTGCGCATCAGGGACGACCACGTCGACACGCTTCGGCGTCTCGATCTGGCGATCCACCTGTTGACCGAGGAGGAGCAGGCCCGTGACGACGCCCGCTACACCACCGTGCACCTGCTCCCCGAGGCCACCACAGACCGTGAGCTGGAGGAACGGATCACCGAGGCACTGGTGAGCACCGGCTCCCCCTTCGCCCTCACGTTCCAGGAGACCGACATCGTTGCCGTGGGGCGCGCCAACTCGCGTCACGGCGTTCACTGGAGCCGACCGGACGCGGACGCCGTAGCCCGGGACAAGTCGCGCCAGCGCGCCTACCTGACCGCCAACGGTCTTCCCGCACCCCGGTACCGCGCGGTGGGCGCCCGTGGCGCCGATCCCGAAGTCCTGAACCACGTGGGCCTGCCCTGTGTCGTCAAACCGACGCGGGGCGCCAGCAGCTCCCACGTCGAGCTGGTTCGCACCCCCGAGGAGGCCGGGGCGGCCCTCGACGCCGTCGAGCGACTGGCCCGATCCGGGGCACACCACTTCTACGACGTCCTGCCGGACGAATGGGCCCTGGTCGAGGAGTACCTGTCCGGGGAAGAGGTCACCTGCGACGGTGTGGTCATCGACGGTCGCTTCCACCTTGGCGGTGTGCACACCAAGGTCCTGCCCGACAGCCCCTGGTTCGAGGAGGACCTGTACACCCTTCCTCACGGCGACCCCGGGGTCGAGGACGAGATCACCGCGATGGTACAGGCCATGGTGTCGGCTCTGGGCCTGGAGGTGTCCCTGTTCAACGTCGAGCTCCGGCGAGATTCCCAGGGGCGGTTCCGGGTGGTGGAGTTCAGTACCCGCATCAGCGGCGGACATGTGTACCGCAACATCCGCGACGTGCACGAGATCGACCTCGTCGAGCTCTTCGTACGGGCCGCCTTCGGGGAGGGAGGGATCGCCGAGCGCGGCCGTGACCGACACCCGGGTGCCTGTGCGACCTGCATCAAGTTCGTCTACCGAGACGGGATCGTCGTGAGCAACGGCGTCGGCCGTGCCGAAGCCTCCTCCGCGTTCGCCGCCTACTACCCGCTCGCCGAGCCGGGCCAGGAGGTCAGGAGCGCGCCTGAGGGCTTCGACCTGTGCGGTCTGTTGTCGGTACGGGCCCCCTACGAACCCCGGCTGCACCCGGCGCAGGTGCACCGCGTGGCCGATGAGGTGCTCAGAGAGCTCGACGTGGTGGTAGCCCCCTTCGGAGCGAGGGCGGACGGCACTGGACGCCTCGACACCGCCCAGCCCGCCGAAGGCGGCGCCGCCAGGCACTGAACGGCTGAGCCCGTACGTAGAGAAGAGGAAGCCGTGCCCACCCAGCGTTCCGGCGACGTCCGCCGAGGCGAGTACCATCGCCGTGTCCCGCTCGGGATCGTCGCCGCCCTGAGCGGTGTCGCGCTTACCGGTCCGTTGGCCACGGACCTCTATCTCCCCGCCTTCCCACAGATGTCGCAGGACCTGGGCGCATCCGAAGCCCGGGTCCAACTCACCCTGACCGCGATGATGATCGGGATGGCCTTGGGCCAGTTGCTGCTGGGACCCTGTAGCGACGCCCTCGGTAGACGCCGACTCCTGCTGTCGGGCGTCGGCCTGTTCGCCGTGGTGTCCTTCCTGTGCACCCTGGCGACCTCCGCCGAAGTACTCGTGGTGCTCCGTTTCCTACAAGGAACGGCCGGGGCCGCGGGAGCCGTGCTGTCCCGCGCCGTGGTGCGCGACCTGTACACCGGGGACGACGCGGCCCGCCTCTTCACGCGGCTCATGATGATCACGAGCCTGGCTCCCGTGATCGGGCCGCCGCTGGGTGCGCAGATCCTGACCGTGGGGTCGTGGCAGCTCTGTTTCGTCGTGCTCGGGCTGCTCGGGGCGGCCAACTTCGTGATGGTCTGGTTCGGGATTCCCGAGACCCTGCCGCGCGACCGGCGGACCCCTCTGCGGCTGGGCCCGCTCCTCTCGAACATCGGTCGCCTGTCGAGCGATCCGCGCTTCCTCGCACCGATGTTCGCGCTCGGCCTGAGTTACGCGGCGATGTTCACCTACATCTCCAGTTTCTCGTTCGTGTCGCAGAACGAGTTGGGGGCCACTCCGACGCAGTTCGGGCTGATCTTCCCCCTCAACGCGGCCATGTTGATCCTGGCCAACCAGATCAACTCCGTGCTCATCGGCCGCATGAACACCGCCGCGCGCCTGCGGATCGGTTTGGTCCTGGGGCCGACGGCGGTAGCCGCTTTGACCGCTCTTCAGATGTTCGGGGAACCGACGCTGGTTTCGGTGTCAGGAATCCTCCTTCTGTTGATGTTCTCGATGGGGTTCGTCTTCCCCAACGCGACGACCTTGGCGCTGTCGGAGCAGCCGGCCTCCGTCGCCGGAACCGGTTCGGCTCTCATGGGCACGATGCAGTTCGCACTGGGCGGGGGACTCTCCGCCCTGGCCGGTCTCACCGCCACGGGCGGTGCGACGCTGGTGAGTATGACCGTCGTCATGGCCGCGACGGGTGTCCTCGGCACAACACTCTTCGTGGTTCTGCGGCGAGACGGGGTCTGAACCGCTCACCGCCCTTACTCACCGCCCGCGCCACCGGCGCGGGCGGTTCGTGTTGTCCCTGGTCACGTCTGTGCTCGTGGCCGGTTCCGGCCGTGCGTCGCGCGAGGTTTGTCCTGCGCATCGCTGCTTCTGTAGCGTCAAAGACGCATAAAGAAGGTTGTCACGGGGCCGTGCCGACGACTCCGGGCAGGACCCGTCGGTCCGTTCCCGTCCCGCCGGACCGCTTGACCACCCGATGATGTGAAGGTGAGGAAGAGCGATGTCGTTCAAGGTCGTGGTCTCCACCAGTTGCTCCGCACTGAACCGCAGGATTCACTACGCGGCCGAGGCAGCGGGCTGGACCGCGGTCCCCGCCGTGACCGACGACGAGCTCTCCGGGACCGCCGCCGCCGTCATCGAGTCCGATCAGTTCGGTGAGGCCATCCGCTACACCGAACGTGGGATACCCGTCATCGGCATCATGTACGGCACCGACGACCGCATGTGGAACGCCCCCGAAATCGGAGAGCTCTCCGGCTTGGTCGACCGGGACGACCGGGAATCCGAGTACACGGCGGCACTGCGCTCGGCCCTGGGCGGACGCAGCCACGTATCCCAGGAATTCGCGGCGCACATCATCTCCATGGTCGCCTCCCGCAACGCCCTCGCCACCATGGACTACACCGACCTCGAGCGGCTCAGTGCCAGGGAGGGTGAGGTCGTGGAGCTCGCCGCACGGGGCGCGGACAATGCCGAGATCGCGGCGACGCTGACGATCGAGGTCAGTACCGTCAAGTTCCACATCTCCAACATCCTGCGCAAGCTCGAGTTCCGGGATCGCACCGAGCTCATCGCCCGTCT
The DNA here is from genome assembly GCF_040635075.1 of Nocardiopsis sp. NPDC007018. Classification (NCBI taxonomy): domain Bacteria; kingdom Bacillati; phylum Actinomycetota; class Actinomycetes; order Streptosporangiales; family Nocardiopsidaceae; genus Nocardiopsis; species Nocardiopsis sp. NPDC007018. The sequence continues at coordinate 88,420 of NZ_JBEYHA010000009.1, read as the reverse complement.
CGGCGCGAGCCTGGCCTCCGGGGCCTGGCCCGAAAGGGCCATGTCCAAGTGAGGCCCGGAGCTGGAGGTGTCGTCGACGCCATCAAAGGCCAGCTCAGCCTCGAACGGCACGGCGGACCACGGCCCCGGCCGGAGAGTTCTCCGCACGGCTCAGTGCCTGCTTGCCGTGGCGGCGGCGCCCCGGCGCACCTGGGAGCCCAACGCACCGGTCAAGCGGTTCTGATCGCCTACGACCACTGAAGACTCCATCACCTAGGAGTCCGGGGGCAGGACGGTCGATCCGGCGCCGTGGTTGAAACCGCCCGCCTCGTCCCGCGTGAGCGAGGGCGTGGGCGGGTGGCCGCGCAGGTGCTCGATCGCGCGCTCCAGGTCGTCCAGGAACAGGTCGGCCATGTCGTGGCTGAACCCGTGCCGGACCAGCACGCGCTGGATGACCTCGTCCTGGCGGTCGGCGGGCAGCGGATAGGCCGGGACCAGCCAACCCCGGGTGCGCAGGCGGTCGGCCAGGTCGTACAGGGTGAAGGGTTCGTCACCGACCAACCGCCACGCCACGGCGCTGATGCCCCGGTCCGGGTCGCCGCCGTGGATGATCTCGAACGGACCCATCGCGGCCACCCGCGCCGCCAGGTGCCGGGCGGTCTCCAACTGGGCGCCGTGCACGCGTCGGTAGCCCTCGCGACCCAGGCGGACGAAGTCGTAGTACTGCGAGATCACCTGCCCGCCGGGGCGCGAGAAGTTCAGGCTGAAGGTGGCCTCGTGCCCGCCCAGGTAGCTGACCTGGAACACGAGCTCCTCCGGCAGGTCCTCGGGGGTGCGCCAGACCGCCCACCCGGCGCCGAGCGGGGCCAGGCCGGTCTTGTGCCCGGAGGCGTTGATCGAACGGACCCGGGGCAGCCGGAAGTCCCACACCAGGTCGGGGGTGGAGAACGGGGCGACGAAAGCGCCGTTGGCGCCGTCCACGTGGATGCGGATGTCGTGGCCGGTGCGCTCCTCGAACGCGTCGAGGGCCTCGGCGATGCCCCGCACGTCCTCGTACAGGCCGGTGAACGTCTGGCCGAAGTTGCAGACCACCATGATGGTGTTCTCGTCGCAGTGGCGGGCGACGTCGTCCGGCTCCATCAGGTACCGGTCGCCGCTCAGCGGGACCTGCCGCAGTTCGACGTCGAAGTAGCGGGCGAACTTCTCCCAGCACACCTGGACCGGACCGCAGACCAGGTTGGGCCGGTCCGCGGCCTTCCCCGCGGCCGCGCGCCGCTCGCGCCAGGCGAACTTCGCCGCCAGCCCGCCGAGCATGGCGGCCTCGCTGGAACCGGTCGTGGAGGTGCCCGGGGTCCCCGCCGGGTCGGGGGAGTGCCACAGGTCGGCGAGCATGCGCACGCAGCGCCGCTCCAGCTCGGCCGTCTGCGGGTACTCGTCCTTGTCGATCATGTTCTTGTCGAGCGACTCGTCCATGAGCCGGTGCACCTCGGGCTCCACCCACGTGGTGCAGAAGGTGGCGAGGTTCATCCGCGAGACGCCGTCCAGTATGAGCTCGTCGTGGACCAGCTGGTAGGCCACGCGCGCCTCGGTCCCCAGGCGCGGGAACCCCTCCTTGGGCGCGCCGTGCCGCATCAGCCGTTCGGCGTAGACGTCGCGGTCGTTGTCGCCGCCCTCGTTCCTGCCCATCCGCGCCCCCGAACCCGCTGTGATGACCTGATCACCACCAGTATGCGATCCGAGGGGGTGCGCGGCGTGGAGGACCCGCACGGCACCCGGCGCGGCCTCACCCCTGGTCCTCGTCCAGGAGTCGGGCGTCGTGCACCATCAGGGCGATCTGCACGCGGTTGTTCAGGTCGAGCTTGGTGAGGACGCTGGACACGTGGGTCTTGACCGTCGGCACGCTCAGGAACAGGCGCGCGGCGATGTCCGCGTTCGACCGCCCCTCGCCGACCGCCACCGCCACCTCGGTCTCGCGCGCGTTCAGCGCCGACAGCCGGGCCCGGGCGCGGGCCGCGCGGTCGCCCGGGTCGTTCTGCACCACCCGGGCCATCAACCGCCGCGTCACGTTCGGGGACAGGACGGGGAACCCGCGCGCCACCCGCCGCACCGACTCCACGATCTCCTCCGGCGGGGTGTCCTTGAGCAGGAACCCGGCCGCCCCCGCGCGCAGGGCGCGCAGCACGTGCTCGTCGGCGTCGAAGGTGGTGAGCACCAGCACCTCCGGCGGGTCGGGCAGGGCGCGCAGGCGCTCGGTGGCGGTGAGGCCGTCCACCGTGGGCATGCGGATGTCCATCAGCACCACGTCGGGGGAGTGCCGCTCGACCAGCTCCTGGACGGCGCCGCCGTCCTCGGCCTCGGCGAGCACCCGCACGTCCGGGGCGCCGCCCATCATCATCACCAGGCCCACCCGCACCAGGGCGTCGTCGTCGACGATCACCACACCGATCCGACGGTCCACGTCCGGCTCCGTTTCGCTCATGAGGGCCACGGTAGCCACGCGGACAGCAGCCAGCCACCGTCGGCGCCCGGGCCGTACTCCAGACGCCCCGAGGCCAACGAGACGCGCTCGGTGAGACCCACCAGGCCCTGCCCTCCGCCCGGCGCCTCGGGGGCGGTCTCCGGCGCACGCGCGGGCGGGCCGTTGCCCACCTCCACGTTCAGGCCCCGGCCCGGGGTTCCCGAGATCCGCACCGTCGTCCGGGCCCCGGGGGCGTGCTTGCGGGCGTTGGTGAGCCCTTCCTGGACGATCCGGTAGGCGGTGCGACCGGTGCGTTCGGGGATCTGACCGGAGTGCTCCTCCACGAGCTCCACCTCCGACCCGGTGTCACCGGCCTCCTCCACCAGCTGTGCCAGGTCGGCCATGGTGGGCTGGGGCAGTTCGCCCACCGGGGCCCGCAGCACGCCGATCACCTCGCGCAGGTCCTGGAGCGCCTGGTGGGCGCTCTCCCTGATCACCCCGGCCGACCGGGCGATCTCGTCGGCGGGGGCGTCCGGGCGGTACTCCAGCGCTCCCGCGTGCACGCTCAGCAGCGACAGCCGGTGGCCGAGCACGTCGTGGATCTCGCGGGCGATCGACTCGCGGACCCGGTGCTGGGCCTGTTCGGCGCGCAGCTGCGCCTCGGCCTCGGCGTGCGCGGCCCGCTCCCGCAGCGAGTCCAGGAGCTGGCGCCGGTGCTGCACCGACAGGCCCCACCCGGCGGCCGCGGTCAGGAAGACGGCGCTCAGCATGAACGTCATCAGCACCGGTGTGTCGTACGGGTCGGGGTGGACGAGCGCTCCCACGTAGGAGGCCAGGAAGCTCAGGCCCAACACCGTCAGGCCCACCCTCGGCGGGCGGTGGACGCACAGGGAGAAGAGGGCGGCGAGCATCGCCCCGCCGGCCAATGAGACGAAGCCGGAGATCGCGATCAGGGCCACGGCGATCCCCACCGGCCAGCGGCGGCGCCACCACAGGGCGCCGCAGCAGGCCAGGGCGATCAGCTGTTCGGTGACCCGCCACGGGTCGGGCGGCTCCGGGGGAGGGGGTTCGCCGGGCAGGGTCACCGCGCCCATGAGCCCGAAACCCACCGCGACCAGGAACATCATGGTGTCCACGACCCAGTCCCGCGCGCCGCGCCGGTACCGCTGCCGGGAGGTGGTCGTGTCGTTCATCGTCTCGGAGTCTAGGCAGTGGGCGGCCGTGGGGAGCCGGTGGAGGGGAGAGTCGATACCGAAGGCCGCGGGGACGCTACTTTGGTCGCTTTCCGAGGTCGGAGGGGGAGACCTCGGTTCGTAGGGGGAGGCCGCACGGCCGATCCGGGGCCGGGGGCGGGTCCCTAGGCTCCCCCCATGAGCAGAGCACTCCAGGGCCTGGGAGCCCTCCTCGTCCTCATGGGGGTCAGCGGGGCCGTCGACCACCTGTGGGCGCAGCCGGTCTTCGGGATCGTGCTGAACGCCTTCAACCGCCTCGTGGTGGGTCACGTCGACGTGCTCCGGGAGAACGCCCTCCTCGCCAACCTCGGGTTGGCCGTGTGCGGGGTGGTCCTCGTGATCGCCGTGGAGTCGTTGACGTCCGCGCGGCGAGGCCGCTGAGGAGCGGGTACGCCGTTTCGCGCTCGTTCGACCCCCGGGAGTGGGTACCGTCAGCAGGCGGAGCACCCGCGCGTGAACCTGGGGGATCACCCGATGAGCACACTGGTCACCGGCGCCACCGGACAGGTGGGCCGACGTGTCCTGACCGAACTGCGCAGACGCGGCCTGCCCGCCGCCGGTGCCTCCAGGGACGGTGAGGTGCGGTTGGACTGGACCGACACCACCAGCTGGGAACCGGCGCTGGAGGGGGTGGAGGGCCTCTTCGTCACCGTGCCGATGGCCAGTGGTCTGGCCGACCGGGCGGGGGCCTTCCTGGAGAAGGCGGCCGGGTCCGGGGTGCGGACGGCGGTGCTGACCACCGCGATGGGGTCCGAGAACGGGCCGCCCGACTCCGAGCAGCGCGTGCTGGAGCGCCGGGTGCGGGAACTGTTCGACCGGTGGACGGTGGTGCGTCCGAACTGGCTGGACCAGGACTTCACCGAGGGGTTGTTCGCCCGGTTGGCGCGCTCCCGGAACGGGCGCCTGGAACTGCCGTTGCGCAAGCACGCGACGGTGAGCTTCGTGGACGCCCGCGACGTCGCCCACACCGTCGTCGCGGCGTTGACGGACGAGTCGCTGCACGGCCGGGAGTACACGCTGACCGGCCCGGCGCCGGTGAGCTTCCGCGACGTCGTGCGGATGACGAAGGGCACCGAGAGCCCGGTGTGGCGGTACAAGAGGGTCGACGAGGCGGGGTTCTACTTCCGGGCGACCAACATGGGCTGGTCGGACCGGTACGTGGACACGCTCAACGAGCGGTTCCGGGCGGTCGCCAACGGGCAGGCGGCCGTGGTGACCGACGACGTGCGCCGGGCGCTGGGGCGGGACCCGGTGCCCATGGCGAAGTTCGTCCGCGAGTCCGTGCACTGACGGCGGCGGTGCGCGCGGCGGGGTGCCGGTTCCCGGCCCACCTCGGCGTCGCGCTCACCGCGTTCGGGGCCCTGCCCTCGTGGGGCAGGGCCGTACCGCCTACTTCAGGAGCTGGCGGGCCATCACCATGCGCTGGATCTGGTTGGTGCCCTCGTAGATCTGGGTGATCTTGGCGTCGCGCATCATGCGCTCCAGCGGGAAGTCCTTCACGTACCCGGCGCCGCCCAGCAGCTGGACGGCGTCGGTGGTGATCTCCATGGCGGCGTCGGAGGCGTAGCACTTGGCGGCGGCTCCGTAGAAGGCCAGGTCGTCGTCGCCGCGCTCGGACTTGGCGGCGGCCACGTAGACCATCTGCCGTGCGGTCTCCAGCTTCATGGCCATGTCGGCGAGCATGAACTGGATGCCCTGGAAGTCGGCGATCGCCTTGCCGAACTGCTTGCGTTCCTTCACGTAGGCCACGGCGTGGTCCAGGGCGCCCTGGGCGATGCCGACGGCCTGCGCGCCGATGGTGACGCGGGTGTGGTCCAGGGTGCGCAGGGCGATCTTCAGGCCCTCGCCCGGCGCGCCGACCATGCGGTCGCCGGGGATGGCGACGTCGTCGAAGAACAGCTCCCGGGTGGGGGAGCCCTTGATGCCGAGCTTGCGCTCGGGCTCGCCCAGGGTGAATCCGGCGTCGTCGGCGTGGACGACGAACGCGGAGATGTTGCGGCCCCTCCTGCCCTCGGGGTCGGTGACCGCCAGCACGGTGTAGTACTCGCTCACACCGGCGTTGGTGATCCAGGACTTCTGGCCGCTGAGGACCCAGTCGTCGCCCTTGGGGGTGGCGAGGGTGCGCATGGCGGCGGTGTCGGAACCGGCCTCGCGCTCGGACAGCCCGTAGGAGAACATCGCCTCGCCGCGCGCGACCGGCGGCAGGTAGCGCTGCTTGACCTCCTCGGAGGCGCCGAGGATCAGCGGCATGGTGCCGAGCTTGTTGACCGCGGGGATGAGGGAGGAGGAGGCGCACACGCGGGCGACCTCCTCGATGATGACGCAGGTCGCGAGGGCGTCGGCGCCGACGCCCTCGTAGTCCTCGGAGATGTGCGCGGCGTGGAAGTCGGTGGCGACCAGGGCGTCGAGCGCGTCCTGGGGGAAGGAGGAGGTCTCGTCGACCTCGGCGGCGTGCGGGGCGATCTTGTCCTCGGCCACGGAGCGGACCGCCGCCCGCAGCTCCTCGTGCTCCTCGTTGGTCTTGAACAGGTCGAAGTCGCCCATCACGCTCTCCTCGCTCTGGCACCGCGTGCCTGGATATGGCATTCGGTGCCAGGGTAGGAGATCATCGGTGCGAAGTACACAGACGGGGTCGTATACCTTGGCGCCGGACGAGCCGCCGGGAAAGAGCGGGGGAGGTGGACGTGGCGACGACGCGTGTGTCGACCCGCGAGGCCGTGCTGGCGGCGGTGCGACTGTTCGCCGCCGAGGGCTTCGACGGCACCACGATGGACGGCATCGCCGCCGCCACGGGGGTGAGCCGACGCAGTCTCTTCCGCCGGTTCGGTTCCAAGGAGGACCTCCTCTTCGCCGAGCACGACGAACTCTTCGAGACGGTCGTGCGCTACATGGAGGCCTCTCCCGAGCCTCCGACCGCCACGGTGGTCGCCGCCGCCCGCCTGGTCTTCCAGGGGTACGTGCGCGACCCGGAGATCACGGTGCCCCGCTACCGGCTGGTCCGCGCCCATCCGCGCCTGCGCGACCGCGAGGTGGCGATGACCGCCCGGTACCAGGCCGCGTTCAGCCGCTTCCTGGCCCAGAGCACCGGCGCCGACCGCCCCTCGTTGGAGGTGGAGGTGGTCGCGGCCGCCGTCATCGCCGCTCACAACCACGTGCTGCGCGGGTGGCTGCGCGAGCCGGGCGACACCCGGGTCTGGGACCGCTTCGACCGGGCGATGTCCCGGGTCGCCGATCTCGCCGAGCCGCTGCTGGGCGGCGGGGCGCGGCGCGAGGCGGGCCGGGAGAGGGTGCTGGTGGCGGTCTACCCGAGTGACTCCGACCCCTCCGACCTGCTGAGACGCGTCTCCGAGGCGGTCGAGGGTGACCGGTGACCCGATCGGGTCCCGGGTGCGTCCGCGCGCGCGTAGGCTGGACGGGGCCGAAAGCAGGGCAGTAGACGAGGCGGGGCGGACAGCGCAGATGAGCGTGGACACGGCGGGAGCGACCAAGCAGGAGTCCGAGGTCGCCCAGGAGGCGGAGCGGCGGCGGACCTTCGCGGTCATCTCCCACCCCGACGCCGGTAAGTCGACGCTGACCGAGGCGCTGGCGCTGCACGCGGCCGCCATCTCCTCCGCGGGTGCGGTGCACGGCAAGGGCGACCGCAAGGGCGTCACGTCGGACTGGATGGAGATGGAGCAGGACCGGGGGATCTCCATCACCTCGGCGGCGCTGCGCATCGACTACGACGACCGCGTCCTGAACCTGCTGGACACCCCGGGCCACGCCGACTTCTCCGAGGACACCTACCGGGTGCTCTCGGCGGTCGACTGCGCGATCATGCTGCTGGACTCGGCCAAGGGCCTGGAGCCGCAGACCCTCAAGCTCTTCGACGTGTGCCGGGCCCGGAAGATGCCCGTCATCACGTTCGTCAACAAGTGGGACCGTCCCGGGCGTGAGCCGCTGGAGCTCCTCGACGAGATCGAGCAGCGCATCGGCCTGCGCCCGACCCCGCTCAACTGGCCGGTCGGTATCGCGGGCGACTTCCGCGGCCTGGTCGACCGCACGAGCGGCACCTACACCAAGATGACCCGTACGCCGGGCGGCGCCCAGAAGGCGATCGAGGAGGTCCTCGACGCCGACCGCGCCGCCGAGGTCGAGCTGGACGCCTGGGAGCAGGCGCAGGAGGAGATCGAGCTCCTGGAGGCGCTGGGCGCCGACTTCGACCACGAGTCGTTCATGGCGGGGGAGTCGTCGCCGGTGCTGTTCGGTGCCGCGTTGTCCAACTTCGGGGTGGGCCAGCTGCTGGACACCGTCGTGGGCCTGGCGCCCGCGCCCTCGGCCAAGGTCGACGACAGGGACAGGCCGCGTCGGGTGGAGCAGCCGTTCTCCGGCCAGGTCTTCAAGATGCAGGCCAACATGGACAAGAACCACCGGGACCGGATGGCGTTCGTGCGGGTCAGTTCGGGCCGGTTCGACCGGGGCATGGTGCTCACGCACGCGCCCACGGGGCGCCCCTTCGCCACCAAGTACACCCAGGCGGTGTTCGGGTCGGACCGCTCCACCATCGACACGGCCTTTCCGGGCGACGTGATCGCGCTGGTCAACGCGCAGGCGCTGGCGGTGGGCGACACCCTGTTCGACGGCCCGAAGGTGTCCTTCCCGCCGATCCCGAGCTTCGCGCCGGAGCACTTCGTGGTGGCGCGCGCGGTGGACGCGGGCAAGTACAAGCAGTTCCAGCGGGGTATCGCCCAGCTCGACGCCGAGGGCGTGGTGCAGGTCCTCACCTCCGACGTGCGCGGTGAGCAGGCTCCGGTGCTGGCGGCGGTGGGCCCGCTCCAGTTCGACGTGGTCAAGCACCGCATGGAGCAGGAGTTCCGCAGCCCGATCGAGGCCTCTCCGCTGGAGTACTCGGTGGCCCGCCGTACCGACGAGGAGTCCGCGCCGACCCTGCACGGGCTGTCCGGCGCCGAGGTGTTGCGCCGGCGCTCGGACGGCGAGCTGCTGGTGCTGGTGCACAACAAGTGGCGGCTGCGGGTGATCGAGCGGGACCACCCGTCCCTGTTCATGGAGGCCCTGCTCGCCGGTGGGGTCGACGAGGGGGCGTAGACCACGGCCCCCTCGGGGGTCGGATTTCCCGGCAATGCGCGCACGTATTGTTTACCGGCGGTGAATGCCGGTCACCCGTTGTCGACTTCGGTCCCGTTCTGCGGGGCCTTTCGGTGTGCCCTGGGAGCGGGGCCGTACGGCGGGTGAACAAGAGGGACCAATGACACGTCCGTGAAACGTGTGAACTCCCGTGCTCGGGGCACATACTCAGGTCCCTGGAGCGTCGGGGAGGGCGCTGGGCGCGGTCTCCGCTGGCGCCTCCCAGGGGTGGCAGAGGCCAAGATCACCGAGTGGGGGAGGCCCCGCCTCAGCCCCGGTGATCAGGGCGAAGGTACTCTGACAGTAGGCCGCTAGGGCGTGTTCGGGCACCTGGCCGCACGGGTTCCGCCCGAGTCTGTCCGCATCTGTGAAACGCGGGCCGAGGGGCGGCGCGCGGGCGTCCCACGGGGTGTTCGCCGCGTTCAGGGGACCGGTTCGGGAGGCCAGGGCCGACGGCGGGAGAACCCCGCCGGTGGCCGTGATGTCTCAGGGCGATCACGGCGTTATCGATGTTCGGCAAAGTCTGTAAATCTTCACCTCACGGTAATTCTGATCACGTCTGGGTATGTGTTGCATGTCACCTGTTCGTGAATCGGTGAAACTTATATGATTTTGCTTAACCTTCGTTTAACAAAACAGAACAATAACGAGTGAAGAGGATCGCGGCGGCGGATCGCCTCGCGTCCGACGCACCTCACGTATCCCCCGCCTGGAAAGGTTGACCTCGGGCATGAGCGATGACAAAGAGCGCACGGTGGAGCTCCACTACGAGGGCGGCGTGCTGAAGCTGCCGGTTTTCACCGGTACCGAGGGTGAGAGCACCATCGAGCTGAAGACCCTGCTGGGGTCGACCGGTATGACGACCCTGGACCCGGGGTTCGGCAACACCGCTTCGTGTAGCTCGAAGATCACCTACATCGACGGGGCCGCGGGCATCCTGCGCTATCGCGGGTACCCGATCGAGGACCTCGCCGTACACAGCACCTTCCTTGAGTCCGCCTACCTCGTGATCTACGGCGAGCTGCCGGAGCCCGGCGAGCTCAAGGAGTTCTCCGACAAGCTGCGCGACAACTACGACATCCCGGCCGAGATGGCCGCGTTTATCGACGCGATGCCCCGCAACGGCCACCCCATGTCGCTGATCGCCAGCGCCGTGAACACCCTCGCCGCGTACTACGACGACAGCGTGGACCCGGACGACGAGGCCCAGGTCGAGCTCGCCACGATCCGGCTGATGGCCAAGCTGCCGACGATCGCGGCCCGCATCTACCGCAACTCCATCGGTGAGGCGCCGATCGAGCCGGACACCTCGCGCGACTACGTCGACAACTTCATCCGCATGACCTTCGGCGACAAGGCTCCCACCGGCGAGCTGGAGGAGCTGTTCAACAAGGCCGTCGGCATGCTGCTGGTGCTGCACGTCGACCACGAGCTGAACTGCTCCACCGCCACCGTGCGCGTGGTCGGTTCCTCCAAGGCCGACATCTACGCCAGCGTAGCCTCGGGCATCAACGCCCTGTCCGGCCCGTCCCACGGCGGCGCCAACCAGGCCGTCCTGGAGATGCTGGAGGAGATCCGCGACTCCGGGATCTCCATCGAGGACTTCCTGGAGAAGGTCAAGGCCCGCGAGATGCGTCTCATGGGCTTCGGGCACCGGGTCTACAAGAACTTCGACCCGCGCAGCAAGGAGATCAAGGTTCTGGCCAGCCAGATCCTCGACAGCGACGAGAACCCGGACGAGCTCTTCGCGCTGGCCCTCAAGCTCGAGGCCGCCGCTCTCCAGGACTCGTACTTCACGGACCGCAAGCTCTACCCGAACGTCGACTTCTACACCGGCGTCATCTACCGCACCATGGGCTTCCCGACCAACATGTTCACCGTGTTGTTCGCGATCGGCCGTCTGCCCGGCTGGGTCGCCCACTACCGCGAGCAGCTGCACGACCCGGCCTTCCGGATCGCCCGCCCGCGCCAGCACTACATCGGTTCCGCCGAGCGCCGCTACCCCGGCCAGGGCTGATCCCGCCGGAGTGCCGCTAACGCCCGCCCGCGTCACCGACGGGGCGGGCGTTCGCGTGCCCGGGGGCGCGGCCGGGGCTTCGGAACCCGATCCCGAGTCCGGTGCTGAATCTCCCTTTTCCCGTATTTTGCGTACTTTCTGTCATCGGTATGCGACGTTGAGGGAAGTTGCACAGGGTGACCCGCACACGAGCGGGACCACGCGAGGAAGGGAGCCTGGTCATGGTTCGGTACGCGTTGACAGGCGACATACTCGGCGATCTGAGTCGGCACTGGTGGGTCCTGGTCGTGCGCGGCGCGGTCGCGGTGATCTTCGGTCTGCTGGCCCTCGCCTGGCCGGGCGAGAGCCTCCTGGCACTGGCGATCATCTTCGGTCTCTTCGCCCTGGTGGACGGTGTGGCGCTCGCCTTCACCGCCTACCGGGCGGCTCCGGGGACACGGATGCCGCTGGGCGTGCAGGCGGGCGTGAGCATCGTCCTGGGTCTGCTGGCCCTCACCTGGCCGCTGGCGGCGGTCCTGGCCATCGTCTTCCTGATCGGCGCCTGGGCGATCGTCACCGGCGTGGCCGAGATCGTCACCGCCGTGCGCCTGCGCGCCCAGGTGAGCTCCGAGTGGCTGCTCATCTTCGTCGGCGCCCTCTCGGTGATCTTCGGTCTCATGGTGTGGTTCTGGCCGCTGGTGAGCGCGGCGGCGATCATGCTGGTCGTCGGTGTGTACGCCATCGTGTTCGGTGTCGTGATGGCGGTCGCGGGCTTCCAGCTGCGCGGGGCCACCCGCGGCGCGCTGTCCACGACGGAGCAGGACACCGTCGCCGACGCCGACCTGGGAGCGGACGACGACGAGGAGGTCGCAGGGGAGCCCGGCGGCGCCCCGACCGGAGAGGCCGACGACGGGGGCCGTCCGGTGAGCGCGTTCGACGAGGGGTACGCGGGCGGCTACTCCGACGGGTTCCGCGGCGCGGGCACGGACGGCGGGCAGACGCCGGGCGGCGCCGACGACGAGGCGGCCACGCACCGGGGCGGCCGCCACCGGGCGCCCAAGGAGGGCCCGAACGGCTCCGACACCCCGTAGAGCCGCTCCGCCCGGGACCGGCGCCGCCGGTCCCGTGGGGCTCTCAGCCGCCGCTGACGACGAGGGGGCCGCGCCGGTCGACCTGGCTTCCGGGGACGACCAGCGCGGCCTTCTCGCGCTGCCACGCCAGGAAGTGCGGGCTCCGGCGGTGCGCGTCCAGGGCCGCCTCGTTCGCGAACACCTCGTACACCCAGAAGGAGTCCGGGTCCTCGGGGTCGCCGACCACGTCGAAGCGCAGGCACCCCGGTTCGTCCCGCAGCGCGTGCGCCGCGTTGCGGGAGATCCCGGCGAGGAACGCCTCGCGGCGCCCCGGGAGGGTGCGGATCGAGATGACCAGGGCGAGGGGGCTGCCGGAGGACACGGGGCGGCTCCTGGGGCTGGGGTCGTGGCGGTGCCGGAAAAGGGTTGTACCACGCGACCCCGCTGCCGTAGCTTGGGCGGCATGTACTTCCAGCACCAGATCTACGGCTAGGACGCCGGCGTCCCCGGACGCCCCGCGCCGCCCCGCAGGGGGCAGGCGCTCCCGAGTCCTATCCGTGGAACGTTTCTGGAGAAGTACACATGCACCGCACCCGACGCGCGCACATCGCCATGGTCGGAGTCCCCGCCGTGAGCCACGTCCTGCCCAGCCTGGAGATCATCCGCGAGCTGGTCGACCGCGGCCACCGCGTCACCTACGCCAACGACCCCGTCGACGGGGTCGGCGAACTGATCGCCTCGACCGGCGCCGAACTCGTGCGCTTCACCACCACGCTGCCGACCGGCGACGAGGGGTGGCCCGAGGACCCCGTCGAGGGCATGGACACCTTCCTGGACGACGCGACCAACGTCCTGCCCGTCCTGCGGGACTCCTATGAGCACGACCGCCCCGACCTCTTCCTGTACGACATCGGCGGGTACGCCGCGCGGGTCCTCGGGGTCAACTGGGGCATCCCCGCCGTCCAGCTGTCCCCGACCCACGTGGCCTGGGCGGACCACGCGGACACCGTCATGGAGTGGCTGCGGTCGCGGCCCGGCGCCGCCGAGTACTTCGCCAGGTTCGACGCCTGGCTGGCCGAGAACGGCGTCACGGGGTTGGACCACGCGTCCTTCCCGGGGGAACCGGAACGGGCCCTGGCCATGATTCCCCGAGAGATGCAGCCCTTCGCGGACACCGTCTCGGACGCGGTCACCTTCGTGGGGCCGTGCTTGGGAGCCCGCGAGGACCAGGGCGTCTGGCGGCGGCCCGCGGACGCCGAACGGGTGCTGCTGGTGTCCATGGGGTCGGCGATGACCCGGCTGCCGGAGTTCTACCGTGAGTGCGTCCGCGCCTTCGGCGACCTGCCCGGGTGGCACGTGGTGCTCCAGATCGGCCGTTTCGTGGACCCCTCCGAGCTCGGCGACCTCCCCGGCAACATCGAGACGCACCCGTGGGTTCCGCAGCTGGACGTCCTCCGACAGGCCGACGCCTTCGTCACCCACGCGGGCATGGGCGGCTCCAGCGAGGGCCTGTACACGGCCACTCCGATGATCGCGGTGCCGCAGGCCACCGACGGATTCGACAACGCCGACCGCATCCAGGCCGCCGGGGCGGGACGCCGGATCGACATGGCGGACGCCACCGCCGAGGTGTTGCGTTCCACCCTGCTGGAACTGACCCGCGACCCGCGGGTGGCCGCGTCCCTGGCCGAGATCAGTGCCCGGCTCCAGGGAGGCGGCGCCGCGTACGCGGCCGACCTCATCGAGGCGGAGCTGGCCGGGGCGCTGGAAGCCGACCCCGCCGCCGACGGGTCCGGGGTTCTCCCCTCCGCCTGATCCGCCCGGGGCCCCTGCCCGGCCCCGACCCGTCCGCCACCGGTACGCCGTCCTCCTCGCGGCTCCCACCGCACCCTCCGCGACGCCCGCGCCGCACCCGCACCGGGTGCGGCGCACCGCGCCACCCATCCCTTTCCGTGTCACGTCCGCTCCCCACCTGGAGGAACCATGGATCACCTCGTCGTCGTCACCGGCGGCCCCGGCTCGGGGAAGACCACCCTCATCGACCACCTGGTCGGGCTGGGCCACCGGCGCACGGTCGAGGCGGGCCGGGCGATCATCCGCGACCAGCGGGAGATCGGCGGACCCGGCCTCGCCTGGCGCGACGACGCCCTCTTCGTCGAGCTCATGCTCGCCTGGGAGATGCGCTCCCACCGCGAGGCCGCCGGGCACGGCGGCCTGGTCCTGTGCGACCGGGGCGTACCCGACCTGGTCGGCTACCTCCGGCTGCGCGGACTCCCGGTCCCCGAACACGTGTGGGAGGCGACCCGCCGCTTCCGGTACCGGCGCACGGTGTTCGTCGCTCCTCCCTGGCCGGAGATCTACTCCGGTGACACCGAACGCCACCAGTCGCCGGAGGAGGCCGAACGCACCTTCGAGGCGATGTGCCGGGCCTACCCGGACTGCGGGTACGACCTGGTCGTCCTGCCCCGTGTGCCCGTCGCCGACCGCGCCCGCCTCCTCCTCGAGCACCTGGGCCGACCGTAGGGCTCCCTAGGGTTCCAGGGACATGCCCCGGGCGTTCAGGAGGTCGCTCAGGATGTCGGTCCCGGTCGGACCCATCCCGTGCAGTCGCAGCAGGTCGGTCTCGCTCACACCGTCGAGCTGCTCCAGACGCGTGTACCCGGCTCGGGTCAGGGCCCTGCGGGCCGGGGCACCGATACCGGGGAACTCTTCCTCTGTTCTGTCCATGCCGTTGTCGTACCCAGAGCTTGGGACGCGTGAGATGACATGTGTGTTGCGTTTGTGGCCGCTCGTGGCCGGATCATCCGGACTCCCTTGTGGTTCCGGGTGGTCCGGGCCACACTCTTGTCCTAGACAAAGGGAGAAATCGGGAGCGGTCAGGTCCGCTGGAGGTGATTCGTCGGGTGGGCAGGGACGCGGAGCCAGGTGCGGCACCGATGAGCTGGGAGGTGCTCGACCACGCCCTGAACCTCGTACGGGGCGAGGCGGACCGCATCAAGCTCCGTCTCGCCGACCTCGACCAGCACGTGGGGCACCGGCTGCTCAGGGACGCCGACCTCGTGGGCGGCACCCGCGAACGGTGGGAGCGCGCCGCACGGCACCTGCACGGGCTGTGGACGGTCCACAGCGCGTTCGCGCTGGTGGTGGACCGCGCGCTGCTGGTCCGTGAACGCGGCGGGGACGACCCGCAGGACGAACTCGCGTACCTGCTCCGGGGCGCGTCCGTCGTCCTGCCGCTGGAGGGCGAAGGCCTGGGCGGACGCGGCCTGCTCGACCCCGACACCGAACGGATCACCCCGGCCGCGGCCGTCGCGCGGATGTCTGCCCACTACGAGGAGGCCACCGAGGTCATCGCGGTGGTGGAGACCGCCTGGGACGTCCTGCACCCCCGCCTCGCCGAGCTGGAGACCATGTGGCAGGAGGTCTGCACCCTCTCCGACCAGGTGGAGCTGCACGAGGACGAGCACGAGGGGCTGCGCGAACAGCTCTTCCGGGTGGGCGAGACGGTCCGCCGGGACCCGCTGGCCCTCGTCGCCGGTTCCAGGGTGGACACCTCGTCCCTCGAGCACGTGAGGGGGCTCCTGGTCCGGACCCGGGGAGAACTCCGCGACGCCCTGCGGATGCGCGACTCCTACGCGGAGAGCGTGGCCCACCTGGTCTCGACCATCGACGACGTCGAGGAGGTGCTCCAGCGCGCCCGCGAACTGCGGGAGCGGGTGGTCGCGAAGATCTACTCGCCCGTGGCCGTGACGGTCCCCGACCCGGTGCCCCGGCTGCGCTCGGTCCTGGACGAGATGGACGACCTGCGCGCCCGTGGCGACTGGAGGGGGCTGGGCACCCGCCTGGGCCGGGTCCAGCACGACGTGCACGAGGCCGGTGACACGGCCCACGCGTGCGAGCGGAACCTGGCGGAACTCCTCCAGCGCCGGGCCGAGCTGCGCGGCCGACTGGACGGCTACCGGGCCCGGGCCGTCCGCCTGGGTCTGGCCGAGCACGAGCACCTCGCGGGGCTCCACGGGCAGGCGCACTGGGAGCTGTGGAAGGCGCCGTGCGACCTCCGGGCGGCCACCGTGGCGCTCGCCGCCTACCAGCGGGCACTCCGGGAGCTCTCCGGTGACGAACCCCCCGCGGACGGGACCCCGCCGGGCGGGGGAGCGTCGGACGGCACGACTGATGGTGGTGTGACCTAGATGACCATGTGCGCTTCCCCCGGCTGCCAGGGCCACATCGAGGACGGCTTCTGCGTGGTGTGCGGCCTGGCTCCCGTCGACGCGTCACCGGCCTCGACGCGGACGGTCGCGTCCTCGGCGGCCGACCCGGCGCGATCCCCCGGTTCCGGTCCTCGCGTGCCTCCGGGAGGCGGGGGCCCCCCGGCGTCCGTCCCGCCGCCGGGACCGGGCTCCGGTGCCAGCGCGCGCGGACCCTCCGGGGCGGGCTTCTCCGGCGGTCCGACGTCCGGGCCCACCGCCGGTCTCCGCGCCGGCGGCCCCGGCCTCGACCAGTGGCTGGGCGCCGCGCCGTCCGGGGACTCCGGCGGTCACGACATGGCCGTCCACTCCCATCCGATCAGCTCCGGCGACATCCGCCTGTCCGGCCGCTCCGGTCCGGGCAGCATCTCCGGGATGGTCGGGAGCTCACCCACCGGTTCCGGCGGTTCGGGACGCTCCCACCGGAGGGGCATGCTCGGCCTCGGCATGGTGCAGGTGCCCCTGGTGCCCGCCCACGACCCCTCCGACGCGATCATGACCAACCCGGTCGTGTCGGAGAAGAACCGGTTCTGCGGCAACTGCTCCGAGAAGGTCGGCCGGTCGCGCGGTGAGCAGCCGGGTCGCACCGAGGGGTTCTGCCGCCAGTGCGGGACCCAGTTCTCCTTCACCCCGAGGCTGGCCGCGGGCGAGGTGGTGGGCGACCAGTACGAGGTGATCGGCTGCCTGGCCCACGGCGGTCTCGGCTGGATCTACCTGGCCCGCGACCTCAACGTCAACAACCGATGGGTGGTGCTCAAGGGCCTGCTCAACGCCGGAGACGCCGAGGCGCACAAGGCCGCGGCGGCGGAGCGCGCGTTCCTCTCCGAGGTCGAACACCCCAACATCGTCAAGATCATCAACTTCTCCCGGCACCCGGACCCCCGCACGGGCATCCCCGCCGGCCACATCGTCATGGAGTACGTGGGCGGGAAGTCGCTGCGGGAGCTGCTCGTCGAACGCCGGGAGAACGGTACCGGGGAGGAGGTCCTCCCCCTCGACCAGGTGATCGCCTACGGCCTGGAGTGCCTGCGCGCCCTCGGCTACCTGCACTCCCGGGGCCTGCTCTACTGCGAC
The DNA here is from genome assembly GCF_040635075.1 of Nocardiopsis sp. NPDC007018. Lineage (NCBI taxonomy): Bacteria > Bacillati > Actinomycetota > Actinomycetes > Streptosporangiales > Nocardiopsidaceae > Nocardiopsis > Nocardiopsis sp. NPDC007018. The sequence continues at coordinate 71,240 of NZ_JBEYHA010000009.1, read as the reverse complement.
TTCAAGCCGGACAACGTCATCCAGAGCGAGGAGCTCATCAAGCTCATCGACCTCGGCGGCGTCCGGCGCATGGACGACACGCTCAGCCCCGTCTACACGACCCCCGGCTACCGGGTGCCCGAGGACGAGCTGCGCGGTCCGGGCCCGACCGTCAGCGCCGACCTGTACTCGGTGGGCCGGGCCCTCGCGGTGCTCAGCTTCCACTTCAGCTTCATGCGCCAGCACCCGCACAGCATCCCGCCCCGCGACGAGGTGCCGCTCCTCCAACGCCACGAGTCCTACGACCGCTTCCTGCGCCGGGCCACCCACTGGGAGCCGGAGTCGCGCTTCCACGACTCCGGCGACATGGCCGACCAGCTCACGGGTGTGCTCCGCGAGGTGATGGCCGACCTGGAGGGCACCCCGTACCCGGCCGCGTCGGTGCTGTTCGGTGGTGAGAGCTTCACCTTCGCCTCGGGTGTCGGCACGCACAACGCCGACCGCCTGCTGAGCCCGCCCGCGCCCACCGAGGCCGCCGGGCTCCTGCCCGCCCCGCTCGTGGACTCCTCCGACCCCGCCGCCCAGCTCCTGCGGAGCTTCGTCGGTATGCCCCCGGCCGAGCTCGTCCCGACGCTGCGCGCCGCCCAGGCACCGTCCCCCGAGACCCTGCTGATGCTGGCGCGGTCCCTCATCACGGTCGGCCAGCACAACGAGGCCCTGGACGCGCTCCAGCAGTTCGGCGCCGCGGTCCCCGGCGACTGGCGGACCATGTGGTACCTCGCCGTCGCCGAACTCAGCACCGGCAGCTTCCACAACGCCCGGGGCCACTTCGACGAACTGTACGACCACCTCCCCGGGGAGGTGGCGCCCAAGCTCGGCCTGGCGCTGGCCTGCGAGCGCACCGGCGACCTCGACACCGCCGCCCGCCAGTACTCCACGGTGTGGTCCACCGACCACTCGTACGTGAGCGCCGCCTTCGGGCTGGCCAGGGTCCGGCTGGCCCAGGGGGACCGGGCCGCCGCCATCAGGGTGCTGGACACCGTGCCCGAGTTGTCCAGCCTGTACGTGCACGCCCAGACCGCGCTGATCGCCGTGCTCGCCACCGGCGCCACCGACGGTGCCGACCTCGTACGGGCCGGGGAGCGACTCGACCGGATCGCGCTGGACAGCGACTCCGCCGACCGGTTGGCCGTCCGCGTCCTGGAGTCGGCGCTGGGCTGGCTCCGCACGGGCGCCGCGGCCCCGGACGGTGGGCGGCTCCTCGGCGGCGACCTCGACGAGGAGGGCGTCCGCGCCAACCTGGAGCGGCGGTACCGGGCCCTGGCCCAGCGCACGAGCCGCACCTGGGAACGCCACGAGCTGATCGACAGGGCGAACTCGCTCCGTCCCGTGACACTGCTGTGAGAAGTGAAGGAACGGCGATGACCAAGGTACGGACCTGCCCTACCTGCGCCGACATGGTGTCAGAGGGCGACGTCTACTGCGAGGGCTGTGGTCGTCCCCTTCGGGCGGGCGCGCGGCCCGGTGAGGGGGAGGGCGGCGCGTCCGACGGCGTCCCCACCGAACCCCAGGCGAGCCTGTCGGGCACCTTCCGCAGGACGGCCGCCGAGGACGAGACGGTGACGGTCGAGCGTCCCGGGCTCGTCCCGGCCGAGGGAGCCCCGACCGCGCCCCAGGTGAGCTTGCAGGGCCTCGTCGCCGACCCGCCCGGACACCCCGACCCGCCTGGTCATCGCGGGCCCGCCGCCCGGTCCGCCGCCACGGCGGCGCCGCCGACGGCGCGCACCGCGGACGAGCCGTCCGGGTCGGACTGGGACGACGCCGACGCGCTCACCACCCAACCGGTCCGCCGCGACCCCGTGGCCGCCCCCGACGAACCGCCGAGCGCGGTCCCCGACTGGCCGCCGACCGCGCCGGGCGACCCGTCCGGCGCGACCGAGCCCGGCCTGTGCGTGTGGTGCCCCGGCCGGGTCGTGGACGGGTACTGCGAGAAGTGCGGGTTCCTCCAGCCCACCGGCCGCGACCACGTCGAGGTGCGCACCCGTCGCGCCTACGGGGTCAGCGACCGGGGTCTGCGGCACAGACGTAACGAGGACGCGATGGCGATCCGGGTCGTGGAGGACGACGCGCCGCACGCCGCCGGAACCGTCGTGGCCGTCGTCTGCGACGGCGTCTCCAGTTCGCCCCGGTCCGACGAGGCGTCCAGGGTCACCGCCGAGACGGGCGCGGCCGTGCTCGCCGAACGCGTGCGCCAGGGAGCCGACCCCCGGGAGGCCACCGGCGCCGCCATGACCCGCGCGGCCGAGGCGGTCGCCCGGATCGCCGACTCGCCCAGCTCCGCTCCCGCCTGCACCTTCGTGTCCGCGGTGGTGGACCCGGTCACCGGTTCGGTCACGGTCGGCTGGGTCGGCGACAGCCGCGCCTACTGGATCTCCGGCGGGCCCGCCTCCAGCGGCTCGGCCCTGCTCACCAGGGACGACTCCTGGAGTGAGGCGATGGTGCAGATGGGCGCCCTGTCCCGGGAGGAGGCGATGCGCTCCGCCAACGCCCACGCCCTCATCGCCTGGATGGGAGCGGACTCCGGTGAGATCGAGGCGCACGTCTCGACCGTCACCCCGACCGGACCCGGCGCGGTCCTGCTGTGCAGCGACGGCCTGTGGAACTACTACCCCGAGGCCCGGGACCTGGCCGAGGCGGTGCCCGAGGCGTCGGCGTCTCCCTGGGAGGCGTCCCGCTCCTACGTCAGCCTGGCCCTGAGGGCGGGTGGCAAGGACAACATCACCGTCGTCGTCATCCCCGTCCCCACCGACCAAGGGGGTTCCCGTGAAGAACGCGACTGACCACTCGGCCGAGCCCGACTTCCGGGTCGAGATCGACCAGAACCCCTACCTCCCCCTGGGCGGGACGGAGGTGCACGCGGTGGTGAGCGTGACCTCCGACAACCCGGTGGTGGCGGGAGCCTCCGTCCGGGCCGCCGAGGTGATCATCATCGACACCTCCGGCTCCATGTACGGCGAGAAGATCAACGCGGCCAAGCAGGCGGCGCGCGCCGCCATCGAGACCCTGCGGGACGGGGTCCGCTTCGCCGTGGTCGCCGGTCACCGCGAGGCCGAGATGATCTACCCGGACTCCGCGCGCCTGGTGGAGGTGGACGCCACGACCCGGGCGGCGGCGCTGGAGGCGGTGGGCCGCCTCCGCGCGGACGGCGGCACCCGGATGGGCGCCTGGCTGCTGAGGGCGGCCGAACTCTTCGCCACCGCCGGCGACGGCGTCAAACACGCGATCCTGCTCACCGACGGCCAGAACAACGAGATGTCCGACGTCTTCGAGCGCGTGCTCACCCGGCTCCAGGGCAGTTTCGTGTGCGACTGCCGGGGCGTGGGCACCGACTGGAAGGTGGAGGAGCTGCGCCGGATCGACGCCGCGCTGCTCGGCGGGGGTCCGGGCATCATCGCCGACCCCGCCGACATGGCGGCCGACTTCCGCGCCATGACGCGGGCCTCCATGGGCAAGGCGGTGGCCGACGTGGTCCTGCGCCTGTGGACCCCCCAGAACGCCGTGGTGCGCTACGTCAAGCAGGTGGCACCCACGGTCCAGGACCTCACCCACCGGGCGGTGGGGCGGGTCGCGCAGGCCGTGGACCATCCCACCGGCTCCTGGGGGGCGGAGAGCCGCGACTACCACGTCTGTGTGGAGGTGCCCCCGGGCGACCCCGGCCGCCAGCTGCGCGCGGGCTGGGTCCGGGTGGTGCTGCCGGGCGATGACGGAGCCGAGGACCAGGTCCTGGCCTCCGGCAACATCCTCGCCGAGTGGACGTCGGACGAGGACCGGGCCACCGAGATCAACCCCCGGGTGGCCCACTACACGGGCCAGGCCGAACTGGCCCGGGCCATCCAGGACGGGCTCGACGCCCGTCGGGAGGGGGACGACCGGACCGCCACCACCAGGCTGGGCCGGGCCGTCGCCCTCGCCCACGAGTCGGGCAACGAGGAGACCGCGAGGCTCCTGGGCCGTGTCGTCGACGTCGTCGACGCGGCCACCGGAACGGTCCGGCTCAAGACCAGTGTCGACAAGGTCGACGAGATGACCCTCGACACCAACTCGACCCGGACCGTACGGACCCGCCCCCGCCCGAGTGGCCCGGGGTCCGGCGGTACCCCCGGCCCCGGGTAGGAGGGACCATGCCGAGCTGCCCCTCAGGGCACCACTCCGCGGCCGACGACTTCTGTGACGTCTGCGGGCTGCGCCTCCAGGCGCTGTCCGTGCCGCCCCCCGTACACCCCCGACCGTCGGCGCCGCCGCCCGCTCCGCGCCGGACCCCGCCACCGGTCCCGCACCGGAGCCCGCCCCGCCCGCGACCGGAGACCCGGGGCGGCCCCTGCCCGGAGTGCGGTACGTCCAGGGCGGGACGCTTCTGCGAGGAGTGCGGTTACGACTTCGCCTCCCAGTCGGGCAGCCACGTGCGGCGCGACTCCGGGCCCGGCAGCGGACCCACCGCCGTGCGCTGGCGTGCCGTCGTGGCCGCCGACCCCGCCTACTACCAGTACATGGTCGACCAGGGCATGCTCGACCCGCGCCGGATCAGCTTCCCCACCGGGGGCAAACCGCGCCGGGTGAGCCTTCAGGGCGACCGCGTGCACATCGGTCGCCGGAGCCAGTCGAGGGGGTTCACCCCCGAGATCGACCTCGGCGGCCCGGGGGGAGACCCGGCGATCTCCCACATCCACGCGATCCTGCTGGCCCGCCCCGGCGACACCTGGTCCCTCCTCGACCCCGGGTCGACCAACGGGACCACCGTCAACGGGACGGCCAACCCCATCCCCCACCACGTGGAGGTTCCCCTGAATGACAGTGACCGGATCTACGTCGGCGCCTGGACCGTCGTCATCCTCCAGAAGGGGTGAACCCCGTTGATGTCCCCCAACCCCGATCCGGGGACCCGGCCCCCGGGTCCCGGCGGCTCCGTGGCGGAGGCGGCCGACACCGCCCCGGCGCGGCCCGGCCACGACGGTCCCGGGGGCGGACGCCTCCGGACCTGGTGGCCGCGCGTCCGCGCCTCGGCGCGGACCACGCCCGTCCGCGTGTGGGCCCTGTCGCTCGTGTGCGTGCTGGCCGTCGCGAGCCTGTTCGGGTCCGCGGCCTCCACCCTCAACCAGGCGCGTGACGGCCTGGCGGTCCTGGGAGAGGGGGCCGGACAGCAGGCCCTGAACACCACCGACCTCTACCTGAACCTGGCCGCCATGGACGCCAGCGTCGCCGACATCCTGGTCATGGGGACCGACCACGACCTCGGCTCAGGGCGGGAGGCCGCCCTGGAGCGCTACGAGTCCAGCCGGGAGGAGGCCAACGAGGTCCTGCTCGACGTGGCGTCACTGACCAGCGAGGACCCCACCGCCCAGGCGAACGTCCAGGCGCTCCTGAACGGGATGGGCACCTACGAGCAGGCCGTGGGCCGGGCGCTCCTCACCAACGACGAGGCCCAGGCCCCGCCGGGCGAGACGGACGCCGGTGCGCTCGACGCGTACCGGTCCGCCACGCTGCTGATGCACACCGAGCTACTGCCCAAGGCCTTCAACCTGGGGCTGGAGTCGTCGGCGATCGTGCGCGAGAGCCACGAGGACGGCCGGAAGGCGGTCACGGCCGGGCGGCTGTGGGTCGGCACGGCGGGTGTGGTGACGGTGGGCTCCCTCCTGGCCCTCCAGCTCTACCTGCGGGTGCGCTTCCGCCGCCGGTTCAACGTGCCGCTGCTGGCCGCGACGGCCGGTGCGGTGGTGCTGACCGCCGGGGTCGTGCTGTCTCTGAGCAGTGGCGAGTCCCACGAGGTGGCCGCCAAGAACGAGGGCATGGACCCCGCCATGGCGCTCTTCCGGGCCGAGGCGATCGCCACCGACATGCAGGCCGACCAGAGCCGGTACCTGATCGACGACGAACGGCGCGACACCTACCAGCAGGTGTACTTGGAGCGGGCCCAGCAGGTGCTGTTCCGCGACGTCCGTACGCTGCCGGACTACTACGCGGCGGTCGGGGAGGTCCCGGGCTCCTACCCGCGCCTGCCGGGGGCCGACGTGCCCGACAAGGACGACCCGGGCACGCTCGGCTACCTGGGGGAGAGCGCCCAGGACGCGCTGCTCAGGGACGGGGACGGCGAGGTCGTCCCGCAGGCCGAGGAGGCCCTGGGACGGGTGCTCGCCACCTATGTCGAGGTCCAGGACGCGGACGAGCGGATGAGGGAGGCCGTGGCGGCCGGCGACACGGAGGCCGCCATCGAGATCCGTATGGAGGTGGCCGCCGACACCGGTGGCGGACTCTTCAGGCGGCACACGGACGCCCTCGGCGAACTGGCGCGGATGCACACGGAACGGTATGAGGCGAGCATCGACCGGGGCCAAAGGTCCCTGTCGCCGTGGGTCTGGGGGCTGCCTGTCGGCTCCCTGGCGCTGTTCGCCCTGGTCGTGGTGGGGGTCCGCCCCCGGTTGGCGGAGTACCGGTGAGCCCGGCGGCGACCGGTCCGGTCGGGCGCGACGTCGCCCCGCGAGAGAGGAACGGGTCGATGTGGACGCGAGGAGGCCGCGGCAGGACCGTGGCGGCCCTGGGCGCGGTGGCGGTGCTGGCGCTGCCCGCCTGCTCGGCGGAGGGGGGCGGGGAGGCGCCCGTGGAGTCCCTGCTCGACAAGACGTCGGTCACGATCGGGGTCAAGGCCGACCAGCCCGGTGTGGGGATCGGCGGGGACGGCGTCTACGAGGGGTTCGACGTGGACGTGGCGAACTACATCGTCGAGGAGCTGGAGCTGCCGAACGTGGAGTTCGTGTCCATCACGTCGAACGAGCGCGAGGCACGGCTGGGCGGCGACCCGGACCTCCCCCCGGGCACGCCGGTGAAGGACCCCGTCGACATGGTCGTGGCGACCTACTCCGTCACGCCCGCGCGCAGCACCCTGGTGACCTTCGCGGGCCCCTACTACGTGGCCAAGCAGGACATCCTCGTGCGCAAGGACGACCCGCGGGTGAAGGGGGTCGCGGACCTGGCCGGGCTGGAGATCTGCCAGGGGGACGGCTCCAACTCCGCGGACCGGGTCGTGACGGAGCTCGGCATCGATGCGAACGTGCTCGACGTACCGGACTCCTACACCTACAGCGACTGCGTCCAACTCCTCAAGGAGGGCGAGATCGACGCGGTCACCACGGACGACCTCATCCTCGCCGGGTTCCTCGACGAGGACCCCGAAGCCTTCCAGTTCGTCAACAGCCCGTTCACCGAGGAGAGGTACGGGGTGGGGCTGCCGCACGGCGACGTCGCGGGCTGCGAGGCCGTGAACAGGGCGATCGACAAGATGTTCCAGAGCGGTGAGGCCGAGAGGAGCCTGGTGCGCTGGTTTGGCGAGACCGACCTGGACCTGGTCATGTCCGTGCCGCAGTTCGAGGGCTGCGGGTAGGGGCCGGGGGCCGTCCGAGGAGAACGCGAAGGGGCCGCCGAGTGGCCCGAAAGGGGTGTTTGTCGGGATACTGAACCCCGTACGGGGCCCTGGGGCAGAACAGAGGAGTTGACCGTTGACCATCGTCGAGTTCCTGAACGCGCGCCTGGACGAGGACGAACGCGCGTCCAGGGCCGTCCCCGTGGGCTCACGCGGCCGGGAGCGGGCGCTGGCCGAGGTCGCGGCCAAGCGGGGTATCGTCCGCGGCTACACCGAGGCGCACCAGGCGAGTATGCGTGCCATCGACCCCTCCGCCCCGGCGCCGAGCGTCGGTGGTGACCCCTGGTCCGAGCTCCTGGCCTGGCGGCTCGCGGTGAAACACCTGGCCGGGGTGTACCGGGGCCACCCCGAGTACGACCGGGAGTGGGAGGGCTAGCGCCCGGGCTCGTTCCCTCCGAGCGTCGCCGGGGGGCGGTGGGGGACATGTCCGCCGACCGTTCCGGCTTTGTCGGTCTCCACCGTTGGAACGGTTCCCGGAGCGGGTAGGGCACCGGGTACCCGGCAGCTCCGTTCTCCTCGCCCCCAACGGAAGGGCTCGACCCATGCTCCCCGAACCTCTCATGACCGCGGTGACCGCAGGCGCGGGCGTGATCGCCCGAGCGGCGGGAAGCGGCCTGTGGAACGGCATCCGCCCCCGTATCGAGGAATGGTTCGCCCGTCTGGGCGAGCGACGCGCACACGTGCTCGGCGCACAGCTCGACGCCACTGACAAGGCCCTGGAGGCCGCGTCCGAGGACGACGCCGTCAGGCGGGACGCCGAGAACACCTGGACGACCCGCCTCCAGGACGTCCTGCTGGAGCTGGACGAGGCCGAACGGGCCGAGTTCGCCGGTCTTCTCACCCGGTTGCGCGACGAGGTCGACGCGGCCTCGTCCGCAGACGGGATCTCGACGGGGGACCACGCCGTGGTCACCGGTGGTGACATCAACATGAACGTCCGGGACGGCGCGGTCGCCGTCGTCCGCAACGAGGGCGGGTTCCAGGTGAACCCTACCCGGCCGGGGCCGGACACCGAGAGGTAGCCTCCGACCCCGGGGCCGCGCACGCGACCGCTCACGGACCGGGCGCCACTGCCATCTCCGCTTCGGGCCGTGGAGTGGCGGTCGGCCGGAACGTGACCTACACGGTCCACCACCACGGGCCGCGGACCGTGGCCTGGCCCGTGGTGGTGGGTGTCGTGCCCAACGAGCCCGAGCACCACCAGGTCCGAGAACTCTCCGGTCGGCTCTCGCGTGCCTTCGACACGAACCCGACCGTCGTGGTGGGTCAGGTGCTGTCGGGGTTGGGCGGTGTCGGCAAGACACAGCTCGCCGCGGAGTACGCCCGGCGGGCGCTGGGCGAGGGTGAGGTCGACCTGCTCGTGTGGGTCCCCGCTTCCGAACGGATGTCGATCGTCCACACCTACGCGGACGCCGCCCGGAGGGTCGTCCCGGGCTGGGTCGACGACGCGCCCGAGCGAGCGGCCGATCAGTTCCTCTCCTGGTTGCGCACCACCGACCGCCGCTGGTTGATCGTTTTGGACAACGTGGACGTCCCCCACGTCGTACGCGGCCTGTGGCCACCCACCACGACCGCGCCTCCGGGGCCCGTCGGGGGCGGTGCGCGTGGAGGGTCACGTCTTCGGTCCCTGTTCCCGAGCGGGAAGCGGGAACGGAGCTCGGGCCCGCCGCCACCCCGCGGCCGTGTGCTGATCACCAGCCGCCGCACCGACACCGCCCTGACCGGCCACGGTCGTCGGTTCGTCGAGGTCGGTATCTACAGTCCCGGAGAGGCTCGTGCCTACCTCACCCGGGCCTTGGCCGACCTGCCCACGCCCGCCGCCGTCGGGCAGATCGATCGGCTCTCCGAGGAACTCGGACACCTGCCCCTCGCGCTCGCCCACGCCGCCGCCTACATTCGGGACCGGCGCGGCGGTGTCACCTGTGCCGACTACGTCGAGCTGCTCCGTGACAGGCGCCGTCACGTCGAGCGGCTCTTTCCGGAAGAAGGGAGCCTTCCCGACGACTACCCCCGGACCGTGGCCGCGACGTGGACGGTATCCGTCGAACACGCCGACGCCCTGCCTCCTCGGGGACTGGCGTCGCCCATGATGGGGCTCGTCGCCCTGCTCGACCCGGCGGGCATCCCTCTTCGGGTCCTGACCTCCGCTCCGGTGCGGGGCTATCTGCACCGGTTTCGGGAAGGCGACGAACCACTTACCGCACAGGACGCGGACGAGGCCCTCTCCGCGCTGGAACGGCTCAGCCTCCTCGCTCGCACGGGTCAGGGGGACGCGACCCTGGTGACGGCGCACCGGCTGGTCCAGCGCACCACACGTGAGGCCGGTGGGTCGCACACCGGGTGCCATGCGGCACTCGCCGTCGCGGACGCTCTGCTGGAGGAGTGGCCGGACGCGGTGCACGCCTCGCCGTACGGGGAGCGGTTACGCGCCAACACCGCCGCGCTCGCCGCGCACGCCGGGTCTTGGCTGTGGGACGGCGGGGGACACGAGGTGCTGTTCCGGGCGGGGACGAGCCTGGGGGAGTCCGGAGCCACCTCCCGGGCCGTCGTGTACTGGCGGTCGATGGTCGCGACTTCGAGGGGGCATCTGGGAGCCGACCACCCCGACACCCTGACCGCGCGTGAGCGGCTGGCGTTCCACCGGGGTGCGGCCGGGGACGCGGCCGGTGCCGTACGGGCCCTGGAGGCGGTTCTCCGTGACCGTCTCCGTGTCCTCGGGCCCGACCACCCCGACATCCTCACCACACGCGGGACCCTCGCCCTCTGGCAGGGCGGGGTCGGGGACGCGGCCGGTGCCGTACGGACTCTCGAGGACCTTCTCCGTGACCGTCTCCGTGCGACGGGTTGCGATCACCCCGGCACTGTTGTCACGCGTATCAACCTCGCCCACTGGCGGGGGAGGGCGGGGGACGCGGCCGGTGCCGTTCGCGCCTTCGAGGAGATCCTCCCCGAATGCCGACGTGTTCTGGGGGCCGACGGGCCCGACACCCTCAGCGCACGGGGGGTTCTCGCCCACTGGCAGGGGGAGACCGGGGACCACCCCGGTGCCGTGCGTACGCTCGAAGGGCTTCTCCCCGACCTGTCACGTGTCTTCGGTGCCGACCACCCGAACACGCTCACCTCACGTGTCAACCTCGCCCTCTGGCGGGGCAGGGGCGGGGACACGGCCGGTGCGGTCGGGGCCCTGGAGGGGGCCCTTCCCGACCTGCTCCGGGTGCTGGGTCCCGACCACCCCAGCACGCTCGACGCCCAGGAGAACCTCGTTGCCTGGCGAGAAGCGTGACGGTTGGCTTCCGCCGCTCGCCTATTCCGCGTCCTCCCCGCTCCCACCGCACGCCCTAGCCGGGCGCGGGCAGGGCGAGGAGGCGCTCCACCGTCTCGGCGAGGTCCCGGCCCTGCGCGTCGGGGCGCGGGAACACCGAGGGGAACCGTCCCTCCAGGTGCGACGACCAGCCGGTCACCAGTCCGGCCCGGCGTCCTCCGGCGGCGTCCCACCCGTGTGCCGTGACCAGCCCCAGACGCTGCGGAGGCACTCCGAGGTCGTGTGCGGCGGAGAGGTAGGCTGCCTCGGCCGGTTTCCACTCCGTGGGCCCCCCGCCCCCGGTGAGGGCCTCGGCCGGCAGGCCGGAGCGCTCCAGCAGCAGGCGCACCCGCTCGCCGCCGCCGTGGCCCAGCACGGCCGTGCGCAGCCCCGCCGCGCGCGCGGTGTCCAGGGCCCGCGCGGCCTCGGGCCGGGGTTCGAGCCGTGCGAGGCCGTCGATGATCACGTCTTCGGCGGCCGGGGCGATCTGGTTCCCGGTGATGTCCCTCAGGGACCCCCGCGCCACGTCCTCGAAGGTGCGCTCACCACCCAGCAGGGACAGCGCGAACGCGTCCCGCAGCAGGTGGTCGCACCAGCGGGTCATGAGGACCCGGGGGATGCCCGCCTCGCGGAACCGCCACTCCAGCGGGCCGAGGGGGAACAGGGTGTCGAGGGCGTCGAGGACGAGGGCGGCGGGGCGTACGGGGCCGTGTGCGTGAGGGGGCATGCGGTGCGCTCCAACTCTGTGGGGGTGCGCTTCCTACCTACCCCGCCGCCGGTGTCAGAAGACGACGTACCCGGAGACGTCGTCCTCCAGGTGGGCCGGGAGCCCGGAGCGGATCAGCGCGTCCGGCAGGGAGACGAACGGCGCGGCCGCGCGCGCCTCGACCAGTGTCCGGGCGTGCTCCGGGGTCAGCCCGGGCAGCGACGCGATCGCCTCGGCGGAGGCGCGGTTGAGGTCCACCAGGCCGCCGTCGTCGTAGCCGGTGTCGAGGTCGGGGCGGCCGATGCCCAGCTCTCGCGCGAGCACGGGGTCGTCCCTGAGCAGGGCCCGGGACTCCTCCCTGCGGCGGGCGCGGTCGGCCGCCATGGCGCGCAGCTCGGCGTTGTCCCGTCCCGTGCGGGCCCCCGCGGCCGAGGAGGGTGCCGGTCCGGCCTCGGGGCGCTCGGCGGGTTCGCCGCGCAGGCGCCGGTTCCGCTTGGAGTTCACGTTGTAGACGTCGTGGAACAGGTAGGCGGTGGCGACGAACGCGTAGACGATGAGGACGCCGACGCTGACGTTCTCCAGGACGCTGTCCTCGGCGCTCGCGCCGAAGACGGCGAGCAGCGGCAGGATCAGCAGGGCGAGGACGCCCGCCGCGCCGGACCGGTGCCGCACCGCCACGTAGGCGAAGGCGAACACGCTCAGGGCACCGCAGGAGAGCAGGTTGGTGAGCAGGAAGCCGGTCCCGCCCGGCAGGATGTCGCCCCCCGCCTTCGGTGAGGACTGGGGGTGGGCGGGCGGCGGGGGTGCCTGCTGTCCGTGATGGGGCGGGTGACCCTGGGGACCGGTCGGCCCGTGGTGCGGCCCGTGGTGCGGATGGTGTGCCGGACCCGGCTGCCCTTGGTGGGGCGGAGCCTGTCGCTCTGCGTGACCGTGGTGGCCGTGTCGGGGGTCGTGGTCGCCCGGGTGCCATCCGGGGCCGGGGGATGCGTTCGCCATGATCCCAGTTTACGTCGTCCTGCGGCAGATGCCCTGTTCAGCGAATTCCCATGAGACGGCGGGGCGGTCGCGGGCCGGGGCGCCGGGTGTCAGCGCACCCGGTTGAGCTGCGGGATCTGCTCCGCCGCCCACGGGCTGATCACCCAGGGTGTCCTCTCGGCCAGAACGGCCAGGTCCGGCCACGCGGCCCAGGTGAACTCGGCGACCTCGTCCGCGTCGGGGGTCGGGGTGTCCTCGGTCCGCGCCCAGAACACCGGGCAGAACTCGTTCTCGACGATCCCCTCGGACGACACCGCCCGGTACCGGAACTCCGGCAGCGCCTCGGTGATCTCGGTCAGCTCGATCCCCAGCTCCTGGCGGGCGCGGCGGCGCACCGCCTCCTCCATGGACTCGCCGGGGGCGGGGTGGCCGCAACAGCTGTTGGTCCACACCCCGGGCCAGGTCGTCTTGGCCAGGGACCGCCGGGTGAGCAGTACACGCTCGTCCGGTCCCATCACGTAGCAGGAGAAGGCCAGGTGGAGCGGGGTGTCCTCGGTGTGCACGACCGCCTTGTCGGCCACGCCGACCGGCTGGTGGGCCTCGTCCAGCAGCACCACGAACTCGCGCTCCGCACCGTCCTCGGCGGACGTCTGCTGGCTCACGGGGCTCCCCCTGTCCGTGGCGCCACCGGCCCCACACGTCGATTCCCAGTACTGCTCCTCCCCCCATGGTGACCCGTCCCGCGGACCGGTCGGCACCGACCGTCCGGTACCGGAGTGCGCATAGGGTTCCTGAGGGCCCGGCAGGAGGCCATCGGAACAGCGGCGGGATGCAGTGGTGACGGAAACGGTGACGCGGACCACGGTCGACGGGATCGACCCGGACAGGCTTCGGGTGTGCCTGGAGGTGCTGGCCGAGGCGGAGGGGCTGCCCGTCGACCACGACGACTCCCTGACCCTCCAGCGGGCCACCGCCCGCATGTTCAAGGCGCTCAAGGAGCGGCGGCGCCGGGAACGCAACGCCGCCCGCGCCGCCCACGACAGGGCCGTGTTCTCGGCCACCGCCACGGCCGCCCCGGACCGGATCGACGACGAGACCAACGGCCGCGCGCTCACCAGCCGCACCCTCGAGGCGGGCGGTGAGGAGGCTTCCGGGAACGGGGAGCGGCAGCTCGCCGGGGTGCTGCGCAAGGCCCGTCCCTGTTACGTGTGCAAGCGCAAGTACCAGGAGGTCGACGCCTTCTACCACCAGCTCTGCCCGGAGTGCGCCGTCTTCAACAGGCAGCGCCGTGAGGCCCGCACCGACCTCACCGGCCGGCGGGCCCTGCTCACCGGTGGCCGCGCCAAGATCGGCATGTACATCGCGCTGCGGCTGCTGCGCGACGGCGCCCACACCACGGTCACCACGCGGTTCCCGAACGACGCCGTGCGCCGGTTCGCCGCGATGCCCGACAGCGACCAGTGGCTGCACCGGCTGCGGGTGGTCGGTATCGACCTGCGCGACCCGGGGCAGGTGGTGCGGCTGGCGGACTCGGTGGCCGAGCGGGGCCCGCTGGACATCCTCGTCAACAACGCCGCGCAGACCGTGCGCCGCTCGCCCGGCTCCTACGCGCCGCTGATCGCCGCCGAGGCCCGGCCGCTGACCGGCGAGGGCCTTCCCGAGCCCCTCGTGCTCGGCGGTGTGCGCCCCCGCGAGCTGGAGGGCGCCACGGAGGCCGAGGTGGCCGGGGTCGCCCCGCACACGCTGACCCCGGAGATGCTCACGTCGCTGGCCCTCACCACCGGTGCCGCCCACCCGGACCGGGCGCACGAGGAGGGGGCGATCGACGCGGGCGGGCTGGTGCCGGACCTGGCGCCGGTCAACAGCTGGACCCAGCGGATCGGCGGGATCGACCCCGTCGAGATGCTGGAGGTGCAGCTGTGCAACGTCAGCGCGCCCTTCCTGCTGGTGGACCGCCTGCGTCCGTCGATGGCGGCCTCGTCCGCGCGGCGGACCTACATCGTCAACGTGTCCGCGATGGAGGGTGTGTTCGGTCGGGGGTACAAGGGTCCCGGGCATCCGCACACCAACATGGCCAAGGCCTCGCTGAACATGCTCACCCGGACCAGCGCCAAGGAGATGCTGGAGACCGACGGCATCCTCATGACCAGTGTGGACACCGGTTGGATCACCGACGAGCGGCCGCATCCCGACCGGGTGCGGATCGCCGCCGAGGGGTTCCACGCGCCCCTGGACCTGGAGGACGGCGCCGCCCGCGTCTACGACCCGATCGTGCGCGGTGAGCTGGGGGAGGACCTGCACGGCTGCTTCCTCAAGGACTACCGGCCCTCGGACTGGTAGCGGCCGCTCCGAGGGGCCGGGGCGGGCCCCGGCCCCCACCGGCCCCGGGCCAGGATTTCCCGCTCCCCCGGTCCCGGAGCGCCCCAGGGTGCCCGGGCCGGGATTCCCCGGGGCTCCCGGACTCCGGACCCCGGGCGGCGGTCAGGGCGTGAGGACCAGGCGGACCGGCGAACCGATCCGCCGCGCCAGCCGCTCGACCGCCTGGGGCGCCTCCTCCAGCGGGAACGTTCCGCTGACCGAGCGGCTGAACTCCAGGCGCCCGGCCCGGACCAGGTCCACCAGCTGCACCACGTGTTCCGGCTCCGATCCGTAGTGCCCGAGGACCTGTTGGCGCAGGTAGCTGAACCGGGTGCCGTCCCGGATCTCCAGCGGTTTGTCGGTGAGCCCCACCAGCACCAGGCGACCGTGCTCACCGAGGACCTGGAGGGCCTGCTCGCGCACGACCGGTACCCCCGCGAAGTCGAAGGCCGCGTCCAGACCGCGCCCGTGCGTGAGCTGGCCGATCCGGGCGAGGAAGTCGGGTGTCGTCGAGTCCAGGGCCACGTCGGCCCCGTAGTCCAGGGCGCGGGCCCGGGCGTGCTCGTCGGGGTCGGCGGCGATGATGGGGGCGGCACCCACCAGCCGCAGGAGTTGGACGGCGTGCGCGCCCAGCCCTCCCACGCCCCACACCGCCACGGCCTCGGCGGGGCGCACGTCGCCGGTGGCGGTCACGGCGGCCCACGGTGTGGAGACGGCGTCCGGGATGATCGCGGCCTGCTCGAAGGGCAGTTCGTCCGGGATGGGCACCAGCGTGGTCTCGCTGGCCAGCGCGTACTCGGCCCACCCGCCGTCGTAGTCCACGCCCCGGGTGAGCACCTGGCCGTGCCGGTCGTGCTCACCGGCCTGGAGTGCCACCCGGTCGCCCACGGAGACGTCGAACACCTCGGGGCCGAGCTCCTCGACCACCCCGGCCACCTCGTGGCCCAGGGTGACGGTGTCGCCCTTGAGGTGGAGGGGGCTCAGGGTCCCGTCGACGAGGTGGGCGTCCGACAGGCACACGCCCGCCGCCCGGACTCGGACGAGGACCTGGCCGGGACCGGGGGCGGGGCGGGGGACGTCGGTGACCGTGAGGGTTCGGTCCGTCGTGTTCAGCCGGACCGCGCGCATGGTGGCCATAGGTCGTTCCTCGCAGACGAGTCGCAGGTGCCCATTTCCTCACCGATCATCACGGTTGGTGTCGGTGTGCCCGGGGAGGCGACACGGGCGACCCGGGTCAGAACCCGCTCACTTTTTCGTCAAGCGCGCCGGGTACGCCCGGTTCGGCCCACGGTCCTTCCGGTCGGGCAAGGCCCTTGCGGTCGGGCACGGCCCTTCTGGCCGGACACGGCCCCGACCGGTCGGCCCGCCCGGTGACCCCGAGGGCCCCGCCCGGTCAGTCCATGAGGCCGCCCCGGTACGCCCAGGCGGCGACCTCCACCCGGTTGCGCGCCCCGAGCTTGTCCTGGACCCGCGCCAGGTGCGTCTTGACCGTGCTCACGGTGACGTGCAGCTCCGCCGCCACCTCCGTGTTCGTGAGACCGCGCGCCACCGTGCGCACGATGTCCAGCTCGCGCGCGGTCAGTCCGCTCTCGGTGTGGTCGCGCCGGGGAGCGGGGGCCTCGGCGAAGTGCCGGAGCAGGCGCACGGTGATCTGCGGCGACACCATCGCGTCGCCCCGGGCGGCGGCCCGCACCGCCTCGATCAGCAGAGCGGGCCCGGCGTCCTTGAGCAAGAACCCCACCGCGCCGCCGGTCAGCGCCGCGTGCACGTACTCGTCGAGGTCGAAGGTGGTCACCACGACCACGCGCAGCGGGTCGGCCACGCCCGGACCGGACAGTCGGCGGGTGGCCTCCAAACCGTCGATCCCGGGCATCCGGATGTCCATGAGGACCACGTCCGGGCGCAGCTCCTCGGCGAGACGGACGGCCGTGAGCCCGTCACCGGCCTCCCCGACCACGGTGATCCCGTCCTCCGCGTCGAGCATGTACCGGAAGCCCGTCCGGACCATCTGCTGGTCGTCGGCGAGCAGTACCCGGATCGGCGGCGCCTGCGCCGACCCCGTCGTTCCCGCGGCTCCCGCCGTCCCCGTCGTCACCCCTGGCCGTCCCCTCCGCGTCGGGCGGGGATGGTTCCCCGCACGGTCCAACCCTGCCCCACGCCGACCGGTCCGGCGTCCAGGTCGCCGCCGAGTAGCCGGGCGCGCTCGGTCATGCCCACCAGACCGTGCCCGCCGCCCACCGGGAGCCCGGCGCCCCGGCCGTCGTCGTGGACGCGCAGATCCACCTGGCCCCCGTCGACGGTGACCACCACGCTCACCCGGGTGGCACCCCGGGCGTACCGCAGTGCGTTGGTCACCGACTCCTGGGCGATGCGCAGCATGGCGGTGCCCACCTCCGGGGGCAGGTCGGCGACCGGCCCGGAGACGTGGACCGCCACCTCCGGTCTGCCGGGACCGGCGGGCGCGGCGAGCGCCGTCAGGCCCTCGGCGGGCCCGGGGGCCAACGGGGCGTCGCCCGGTTCCCGGAGCCGGGCGACCATGCCCCGCATGGACTCCAGGGCGCGGGTCCCGGCCGCCTCGATCTCCGGCAGGGCCTCCCGCACCGCCGCCGGGTTGCGTTCGGCGACGTGCCGTAGCGCCTGCGCTTGCACCACGATCCCGGTGACCTCGTGGGCCACCACGTCGTGCAGGTCGCGGGCGATGGCCAGCCGTTCCGCCGCGCGGACCAGGTCCACCTGCGCGGCGCGCTCGGCCCGGTGCCAGCGCAGGTACAGGCCGGGGGCCAGGGCGACGACCACCGGCATCAGCGCGGCGGACACGTCCGGGGTGAAGGACTCGCGCAGGTAGTCCGAGTAGGCGGCGCCGAAGGTCAGGGCTGCGGCCAGGACGACCTGCCAGGCGCGGCACCGCAGCGCGACCAGGGCCAGGAGCACCATGATCCCGGCCGCCTCGGCCATGGTGATCGGGTAGCCGAACATGCCCTTGGGCAGGGGCCAGAGCAGCGCCGACACCGCAGTGACGGCCACCGGTGCCAGCACTCCGGCGGTCAGCGTGAGACGCGGACCGGCCGAGGGCCGGGCGGCCAGGGCGACGAGCAGCACGCAGATCGCCCCCGAGACGCACCCGGCGAGGTCCATCGCGGACGTCGGCGGCCCCATCCAGTCCGAGTACGTGGGGATACGCAGCGCCATGCGCAGGTCGGCCACCCACAGGGCGAACACCCCCGCTGTGAGCGCGAGGGCCACCAGCCGGGGGTAGGCCCGCGCCCTCCTGTCGGCGGTGGCGAAGGGCCTGGTCAGAGCCGAGAACTGGAGCATGACGACCAGGCTAGGGCGCGGTCCCGCCCCCGCGCATCGGCCGATGGTACGACGCGCGGGGCTCCCACGGGCGCCGAACGGACGGCGGGTGGTCCGAATGGCTGATCCGCGGCCGCGCGGGTTCGGCTCTTCGGTCGATGTGCGGCGGTGGGGCCGAGCGCCACGCTGGTCACGTACCGATGAGGGAGGGTCCCGTGACCACAGCACCGACCGAGGCCGCAGAACCGGCCACCGCACCGCAGCCGGGGGGTGCGCCCGTCGGCGGCGCCGCGCGCCGGGTGCCGTTCCTGGACGTCGCCCGCGCGATCGCCATGATCGGCGTGGTGGCGATGAACGTGACCGTCGTCGTCTTCGCCGCCGAGCGCGCCGGGGAGATCGAGCAGAGCACACTCACCTCGGTCGTCGACGGAACGCTGGGCCTGTTGATGTCCGGCAAGGCCCGGGCGCTGCTCATGGTGCTGCTGGGTGTCGGCGCCGTCCTGGCCTGGCGGTCCGCCGCGCGGAGCGGCGGACGCCCGATGGCGGTCATGGCGCGCCGCTACGTGTCCCTGGGGCTGCTGTTCGGGGTGCCGCACCTGCTGGTGTTCTCCGGTGACATCCTCGTCCACTACTCGATCGCCGCGCTGTTGCTCGCCCCGCTGATGCCGTTCCTGCTGGCCGGGTCCGGGAACCGGCCGCTGTGGTTCGCGGCGGCCCTGTTCGTGACGGCGCCGTTCGTCGAGTTCGGGCTGGGCTCGGTGCTTCCCGGCGGCCCGGACGTGCTGGTCACCCTCGTGCCGCAGACCCTCGGGTTCTTCTGCGCGGGCGTGTGGCTGGCGCGCAGACCGGAACTGGACCCCGAGTTCGCGGGCGAGCCCTCGCGGTTCCCGCTGCGCCTGGTGTGGGCGGGTCTGGTGGGGCAGGTGCTGGGACTGTTGTTCATGGTCGGCGCGGACCTGTTCTTCCCCATGGAGTTCGACGCGGACGGCGTCCCGGTGATGAACGCGGACGGCATGCCGGTGATCCACCCCGGTTCCGACGTGCTGACCTCCTTCGGGGCCGGCCTGACCGGGCTGGGCGGAGGGCTGTTCTTCCTGGGGTTGGTGTGGTGGCTGGTCGGGCGCGGCCGGACCGCGGCCCGCGCCCTGGGCGCCCTGGCTCCGCTGGGCCGGATGACGCTCACCGTCTACCTCGGCAGCACCGCCGTGTTCCTGCTGACCATGAAGCCGTTCGAGGGCGAGGTCACGGTCCTGGCCCAGTACGGGGTGGCCGCGGTCTACTTCGTGGCGATGGCCCTGTTCGCCCGCTGGTGGCTGGGGCGCTTCCGGATGGGACCGCTGGAGTGGGTGTGGCGTCTGCTCACCTACCTGCGCCCGGTGCCGATGCGCCGGGTCCCGGGGGAGGCCGTCGCACCCGTGGTCGCGGACCACGGTTCGGGGGCCGGTGCGGACGCCGCCCGCTCGCGGGGCGCGCACGACGGTTCCTGGGCCGTGCCCCCGGGGCTGGTCGGGTCCTCGCGGCCCGGTGCGGCGGTGCCGCAGGCGGCTCCGACCGTTCCGGCGGGCACGGACCGTGCCTCTGCGCCTCCCGCCTCGGGCGACGCTGGTATGGACGCCCGGCGCGACCGGTACGAGGGTCGCACCGCCGCCGACTGACACGCGGACGGGCCCGGGACACGGGCCCCGGGCCCGTCCGTTCAGCCCCCGGCGACCGAGGGCAGCAGCCGTACGTCCGAACCGTTCGGGACGGTGGCGTCCAGTCCGCCCACGGAGCGGCACTCGTCCTGGTCCACGAACACGTTCACGTACCTGCGCAGCCCGCCCTGCTCGTCCCTGATCCGACGGTCCAGGCCGGGGTGGCGCTCGGCCAGCGCGTCCAGCACCCCGCGCAGCCGGGTCCCGTCCTCGACCTCCAGCGGCACGTGGGTGGCGCCCCCGGCGTCGGCCCGCAGCACGCTGGTCAGGTGCACGGTCACCCGCATCTCACACCTCCGTCGCCCGTACACACAGGACGTCGGGCAGGTGGGCGGCGACCAGGTGCCAGCGGTCGTCGTCGTCCGTGGTCGCGTAGACGTCCCCGGAGCGGGTCCCGAAGTAGAAGCCGGGGACCTCGGCGCCGTCCGTGCAGGCGGCGTCGCGCAGGGTGATGCCGAAGTACGGCTCCTCCGGGAGGCCCTCGGTGATCGCCTGCCACGAACCCCCGCCGTCGTCCGTGCGGTAGGCGCTGAGCCGGTAGTCCGGCGGGAGGTGGACCTCCTGGCTCACCACCGGGAAGTTGAGCGCGGTGTCGGGGTGGTGCGGGTGGGCGACCACCGCGAAGCCGAAGTTGGTCGGCAGGCCCTTCTCGATCGACGTCCACCCGTCGGACGGGTTGGCGCTGCGGTAGACCCCGTGGTGGTTCTGCGCGTAGAAGGAGCCGTCGGGTGCGGCGGCGACCTTGTGCACGCACTGGCCGTACTCGGGCTCCTCGTCGGGCAGGAACCCGGCGGAGATGCCCCTGTTGGTCGGGTGCCAGCTGGCCCCGTCGTCCTCGCTCTGGTAGACACCACCCGTGGACATGGCCACGGTGATCGCCTCGGGTGTCTCGCGTCCGACGCCGAGCCTGCCGGGCAGGACGGTGTGGATGGCGGCGCCACCGGCACCGGGCATCCAGTTCGCCCGGTGCGGGTGGTCCCAGAGTGCCCGGACCAGTTCGAAGCTGTCGCCTCCGTCGGAGGAGCGGAACAGGGCGTGCGGCTCCACTCCGGCGAACACGGTGTCGGGGTCGGCGCCGAAGGCGAACTGCCAGGCGCGGGTCAGCGACCCGTCCGTGTCCTCCGGGAAGGCGATCGGCGGGCTCGGCGGTTCGGTCCAGGTGGCGCCGAGGTCGTCGCTGTGCCAGACGCTCGGCCCGAAGTGCCAGCTCTCCGTTCCGGCGAGCAGGCGTTGGGTGTGCGGGTTGATCCCGACCGTGTAGACGGGGCTCATACCGGCGTCGTTGGCCTCGTCGAGCCGGTGCGGTCCGGTCACCTCCCATGCGCGCCGATCCTCGCTCCGGGCCGTGAACAGGCCCTTGCGCGTGCCGATGACCAGGAGATATGCCATGACGAACTCCAAGATGTGAGTCAGGTCTCCACTCTGGCACAGGGGTGCGGACGACGCCGGGAACACGTGGACGGCGCCGGGAGGAGTGTCGGGTGGGGGTCAAGCCGGGGTCACGGGAGGGTTCCGGTCACTGCTGCCAGTGAATAGTTAGGAACCCGAACGATTTACCGTGGGTGGCGAATTGGCGCCCACGGGAAATGGGGCGCCTGTCGGAGGGATAACTTCCGTGAGGAGGGAACTCTTTCCGGGCAGGGGTTCTGCGGCGAGTGGAAGGCGGTTGTCGGTACCAGATCACTTTGCAATAAACTCCCGGGCCAACCGGTGTTCGCTCCGGGGCTCCCCCCGGCCCCGGTATGCCGGTCACATCCGGCCATCCAGCCCGGAAGTCATCCCGCTCCTTCGGTCTCTCGGTCCGTTTCGGGACCACCGTCCCAATGGCCGGTCCCGCGTACCATTGAGAACCGAGTTCCCACTCGATAGGGTCGCCCATGCACCACCCCCCGGACACACTCCACGCCCGCAAACGCCGTAAGGCGAGGGCCACGATCGTGTCAGCAGCCTTCCAACTCTTCGCCGAGCACGGATTCGACAACGTCACGGTCGCGGCCATCGCGGAGCGTGCCGAGGTCGGCCGCACCACCTTCTTCCGGTACTTCGGTGACAAGCAGCAGGTGCTGTTCGCCGACGACAGCGCCGAGGTGGACCGCATGTGCGCCCACGTGCGCGAACGCGCGGACCGGAAGCCGGGAACCGACCTCGGGGCGGCGCTCGCCCTACTCCGCGAGGCAGCGGCGGCGTGTCCCCGCACCGCGCTGACGCCCGCGCACTCGACGGTCCTGGTGCGGCTCCTCAGAGAGAGCGTCGACCTCAGATCCCGCTACCTGCTCACCCGGCAGCAACGGGCGCTCCGCCTGGCGGGGGCCCTCACGGAGGCGGGCACGGCGGAGAGCGTCGCCGTTCTGGCCGCCCACACCGCGATGGCCTGTGACCTCACCGCCATGCGGCTCGCGGAGAGCCCCGAGGCCTACCCCGTCCGCGTGGACGAGGCCCACGGGATGCTCCGTACCCTCGGTTCGCCGGGGGACTGATCGGCTCGGGGCGCGACCCTCCTGCCCCGATCCGACGGACCCGGCGCGGTCGATCCCGCCACCGGTCCCCGGCCCGCACACCCCGACCAGTGCGGGCCGCCCGGGGGCCGGTGGCGGGGCTCAGAGGTCGTGTTCCCGCACCAGACCGACGAGCCTTCGGCCGAACACCGCCACCACGGCCAGACTGATGACGCCCACCAGCAGGTAGGGGACACGGAGCGCGTCGGTCTGGCCGAGCGCGGGCGCCAGGGCCGCCACCAGGACACCGCCCGCCGCCATGCCCACGGCGCTCATGCCCCAGCTGACCGTGCGCATGGCGGCGTTCACCCGCCCGAGCAGGTGGTCCGGGGTGATGCGCTGGCGGATCGAGGTCATCGCCACCGCGTAGCCCAGCACCAGCCCTCCGCTGAGGAAGTACACCCCGGCCACCACCGGTGTGAGGGGGAAGGCGGCCACCAGCAGGTACAGCAGGCCGCTCCCGGCCAGGCACAGGGTCGGCAGCGTCCCGTGCGGCAGCGCGGAACGCAGCCAGGAGACCAGTTGGCCGCCGACGATCCCGCCGATCGCGGCGAAGGCCATGAGCAGGCCGAACCCGGCCGAACCCAGCCCCAGCGTGTCGCGGACGAACAGCACCTGGGTGGACAGCATGGTCGCGTAGGCGGTGTTGACGAACACCGCGATCACGGCCACGGCCCGCAGCAGGGGTTGACGCCACACGGCGCGCACGCCCTCGACCACGTCCGCCCACACCCCGGCCAGGCCGCGCCGTTCGCGGGGGGCGGGGGCGTCGGCGGCGCTCGGAGCGGTCGGAGCGGTCGCGCGGACGCGCAGGAGCGCCACCACCGACACCAACAGCGCGGCGATGTTGAACAGGAACGGGACGAACAGCCCGAGGGCCAGCACGAACCCGCCCAGCGGCCTCCCGGCGAACTCCTCCGCCACGATCGCCCCGGAGCGCACGTGCCCGTTGGCCCGTTCCAGCCGATCCGGGGGGACCAGCGACGTCACCGTGGTCTCGGCGGCGGTGTCGTAACAGACCTCCAGGGCGCCGAAGCAGAACGCGAACGCCGCGAGCAGGGGGATCGACGCCCAGTCGGAGAACACCACCAGGGCCAGCAGCGCCCACAGCAGGAGTCGCAGGGTGTTGGCGGAGACCATCAGCGTGAGCCGGGGGACCCGGTCCACGAGCACCCCGGCGGGCAGGGCGAGGAGGAGCCAGGGCAGTCGGCCCGCCGTGGCCACGGCGGCGACCAGGGCCGCGTGGTCCGGGGCCAGGGAGGAGGCCAGCCACGGCACGGCGATCATCGCCACGCCGTCGCTGAGGTTCGAGGCCAGGGACGCGGACCAAAAGGCCCAGAACCGTCCGCCGAGCGGCGCCGTCGACGCCCGGGTCGTGGAGTCGGACACGGGGGGACCACCGACCTTCCGCACGCCGGTGTCTCGGGCGGTTCCCGTCGGGGGCACCGGCACACGCCTCCACGCTAACCCCGCCCCTTCGGGCGCGTTCCGGCGGCGTCCGGGGACGGAACGTGACGGGATCGGGGGGCCGGGGGTCTGGATTTAGTAGGACGTCCAACTATATGGTGAGGGGGCCGTGGAGCGGGGAAGCTGGTGCGAATCCAGCACGGTCCCGCCACTGTGACCGGGCCGAACACCCGGAAGTCAGGCCACCGCTCGCGGCCGGAGATCCGTGTGGTCCACGAGGATGGAGCGAACACGCATGGTCAGCGAGCTGACGCATTTCGTGCATGGCAGGAACGTCCCCGGGCGGAGCGGCCGCTTCGGCGACGTGTACGACCCCAGCACCGGCCGGGTCCGTGCCCGGGTACCCCTGGCCGACCGCGAGGAGACCGAGGCGGTCGTCGCCGACGCCGAGACGGCCCAGGTCGAATGGGGTTCCTGGAGCCCCCAGCGCAGGGCCAGGGTCCTGCTCCGGTTCCTCCAGCTGGTCGAACCCGAACGCGAGTCGATCGCCCGGGCGCTGTCCGCCGAACACGGCAAGACCGTCGCCGACGCGCACGGCGACCTCCAGCGCGGCCTGGAGGTGGTGGAGTTCGCGGCGGGCATCCCGCACCTGATCAAGGGCGAGTTCACCGACAACGCCGGCACCGGCATCGACGTGCACTCCCTGCGCCAGCCCCTCGGGGTGGTCGCGGGCATCACCCCGTTCAACTTCCCCGCGATGATCCCGCTGTGGAAGGCCGCACCTGCCCTGGCCTGCGGCAACGCGTTCATCCTCAAGCCCTCCGAGCGCGACCCCTCGGTCCCGCTCCGCCTCGCCGAGCTGTTCCTGGAGGCCGGGCTGCCCCCGGGCGTGCTCAACGTCGTCAACGGCGGCAAGGAGGCGGTCGACACCCTGCTCACCGACCCCCGGGTGGCCGCCGTCGGCTTCGTGGGCTCCACCCCGATCGCCGAGTACGTCTACTCCACGGCCACCGCGCACGGCAAGCGCGCCCAGTGCTTCGGCGGGGCCAAGAACCACATGGTCGTCATGCCCGACGCCGATCTGGACCAGGTCGCCGACGCCCTGATCGGGGCCGGGTACGGGTCCGCCGGGGAACGCTGCATGGCCATCTCCGTGGCGGTGCCGGTCGGCGACGAGACCGCCGACGCCCTCGTCGCCAAGCTCACCGAGCGCATCTCCGGGCTGACCGTGGGGGCCGCCGACGACCCCGACGCCGACTTCGGGCCGCTGGTGTCCCGCGACGCCCTCGACCGCGTGGACGCCTACGTCGGTCTGGGCGTGGACGAGGGCGCCGAGCTGGTGGTCGACGGCCGCGGCCTGAAGGTCGCCGGTCACGAGGAGGGCTTCTTCACCGGCGCCTCCCTGTTCGACCGCGTCACCACCGACATGCGGATCTACAAGGAGGAGATCTTCGGCCCGGTACTGTGCGTGGTGCGCGCCGCCGACTACGAGGAGGCCCTGCGCCTGCCCAGCGAGCACGAGTACGGCAACGGCGTCTCCGTGTTCACCCGCGATGGCGACACCGCCCGCGACTTCTCCCAGCGCGTCGACACCGGCATGGTCGGCGTGAACGTGCCCATCCCGGTGCCGGTCGCCTACCACACGTTCGGCGGCTGGAAGAGGTCCGGCTTCGGCGACCTCAACCAGCACGGCCCCGACTCCGTGCGCTTCTACACCCGCACCAAGACCGTCACCTCGCGCTGGCCCTCCGGGGTCAAGGAGGGCGCCGAGTTCACCATCCCGGTCGTGCGGTGACCTCCGCGACCACCGCCGAACAGCGCGCGCTCGCCGAGACCGCGCGCGCGTTCGCGGACCAGCACCTGGCACCGTTCGCCGTCGACTGGGACCAGACCAAGCACTTCCCCGTCGACGTGCTCCGCAGGGCCGCCGAACTCGGCATGGGCGGCCTCTACGTCTCCGAGGACGCTGGGGGGACCGGCCTGACCAGGCTCGACGGCGTCCTGGTCTTCGAGGCCCTGGCCACCGGCTGCCCGTCCCTGGCCGGGTACCTGTCCATCCACAACATGGTCGCCTGGATGGTCGACCGGTACGGCGACCCCGCCCAGCGATCCCGCTGGCTGCCGGGGCTGTGCTCCATGGAGACCCTGGGCAGCTACTGCCTCACCGAACCCGGGGCCGGGTCCGACGCCGCCGCGCTCAGCACCCGCGCGGTCCGGGACGGCGACCACTACGTCCTCACCGGCGCCAAGCAGTTCATCTCCGGGGCGGGCGCCTCGGAGGTGTACGTGGTCATGGCGCGCACCGGCGGCGACGGGGCCGCCGGGATCTCCGCGTTCGTCGTGCTCCGCGACGACCCGGGGGTGTCCTTCGGCGCCAACGAGGCCAAGATGGGCTGGAACGCGCAACCCACCCGCCAGGTCCTCATGGACGGGGTCCGGCTGAGCCCCGACCGCCTGCTCGGCGCGGAGGGGGACGGCTTCCGCATCGCGATGAACGGGCTCAACGGCGGCCGCCTCGGCATCGCCGCGTGCTCGCTCGGCGGCGCGCGGGCCGCGCTGGAGGGCAGTACCGCCTACCTGGGCGGCCGCGAGGCCTTCGGTGCCCCGCTGATCGACGCCCAGGCGCTCCGGTTCCGGCTCGCGGAGATGGCCACCGACCTGGAGGCGGCCCGTTCCCTGCTGTGGCGCGCCGCGACCGCCCTGGACGAGGGCGACCCCGAGGCCGCGCACCTGTGCGCCATGGCCAAGCGGTTCGCCACCGAGGCCGGGTACACCGTCGCGGACCAGGCGCTCCAGCTGCACGGCGGGTACGGCTACCTGACCGAGTACGGCATTGAGAAGATCGTGCGCGACCTGCGGGTGCACCGAATCCTGGAAGGAACCAACGAGATCATGAGCCTCATCATCGCTCGACGACTCACCGGGGCCGCCTGATGACCGGCGACGACAACCCCACGGCCGCGAGCCCGGACGACGCGACGGTGCTGCTGAGGGTGGAGGGCGCGCTCGCCCGCGCCACCCTCAACCGGCCGCGCGCCATCAACGCCCTCGACCACGGGATGGTGCGCGTGCTCGCGGACGCCCTGACCGACTGGGAGAAGGACGAGGGCGTCGCGGCCGTGCTCCTCGACGGCGCCGGGGAGCGCGGCCTGTGCGCGGGCGGCGACATCCGGGCGATCCGGGCCAGCGCGGTGGACGGCGACCGGCGGGCCGCCGACTTCTGGCGGGACGAGTACCGCCTCAACGCCAGGATCGCCCGCTACCCCAAGCCCTACGTCGCCCTCATGGACGGCGTGGTCATGGGCGGCGGTGTGGGGGTCTCCGCGCACGGCCGGGTCCGTGTGGTCACCGAACGCTCCAAGGTGGGCATGCCGGAGACCACCATCGGGTTCGTGCCCGACGTGGGCGGCACCTACCTGTTGTCGCGGGCGCCCGGCGAGACCGGCACCCACCTGGGGCTCACCGGGACGCCGATCGGCGCGGGGGACGCGGTGTACACCGGGATGGCCGACCACTACGTGCCCTCCGAGCGCCTGCCCGACCTGGTCGCCGCGCTCACCCGGGCCCGCACGGAGGCCGAGGTCATCGAGACCGTGGGCGGCTTCGCGAAGATCGCCCCCGCCGCCCCGCTGGAGGCGCGGCGGGGCTGGATCGACGCCTGCTACTCGGCTGACACCGCGGAGGAGATCGTGGCGCGGCTGCGCGACCACGGCGACCCGGAGGCCGCGAAGGCGGCCGACACCATCGCGGCCAAGTCGCCGACCTCGGTGAAGACCACCCTGGCGGCGCTGCGCCGGGCGCGGGACCTGGACACGCTGGAGGAGGTCCTCGAACAGGAGTACCGGGTCTCCTCGGCCACGCTGACCTGGCCCGACCTGGCCGAGGGCATCCGCGCCCAGGTGGTCGACAAGGACCGGCGGCCCCGGTGGGCTCCGGCGACGCTGGCCGGGGTCTCGGACGCCGACGTCGCACGCGCCTTCGATCCCGCCCCGGACGGTCCGGTCGGTCTCGCCGCGCCGGTCGCCGCGTGCGAGGGCCCGGGGGGTGCGCGATGAGCGCGGTCGCCTTCGTCGGGCTGGGCAACATGGGTGGCCCGATGGCCGCCAACCTGGTCGCCGCGGGGCACGCCGTCACCGGGTACGACCTGGTGCCCGAGGCCCTGGAGCGGGCGGCCGGAGCGGGCGTGCGGGTGGCCGGGTCCGCCGCCGAGGCGGTGGCCGGGGCCGACGTCGTCGTCACCATGCTGCCGAGCGGCCGCCACCTGCTCGACGCCTACCGGGGCGCCCCCGGGATTGAGGGGCCCGGGGAGGGCGGTCTGCTGGCCGCGGCCCGCCCCGGCACGCTGTTCCTGGACTGTTCCACGGTGGACGTGGCCGACGCCCGCGCCGCCAACGCCGCCGCCGTCGAGGCGGGCCACCGGGCGATGGACGCCCCGGTGTCCGGTGGCGTGGCCGGGGCTGAGGGCGGAACGCTCACCTTCATGGTCGGCGCGGAGGAGGCCGACCTGGCCACGGCGGGGCCGCTGCTGGAGGTGATGGGCGGCCGGGTCGTGCACTGCGGGGGCCCGGGCGGCGGCCAGGCGGCGAAGATATGCAACAACATGGTGCTGGGCGCGTCGATGCTCGCGGTGAGCGAGGCGTTCGTGCTGGGGGAGCGGCTGGGCCTGACCCACCAGGCGCTGTACGACGTGATGTCCACGGCCTCGGGGCAGTGCTGGTCGCTCACGTCGTACTGTCCGGTGCCGGGCCCGGTGCCCGCCAGCCCCGCCAACCACGACTACCGTCCTGGCTTCGCGGCCGCGCTGATGGCCAAGGACCTGGGCCTGGCGGCCAGCGCGCTGGGCCAGACCGGTGTGGAGGCGCTCGTCGGCGGCCGCGCGGCGGAGGTCTACCGCGCGTTCGCCGAGAGCCTGGACGGGGTGCCCCGGGACTTCTCCGCGATCGTGGAGTCGGTGCGCGAGCGCTCGCGGCCCCCGGAGGTGTCCGCGGAGCCCGACACCGGCTGAGTCCGGTGGGAGGACGCCGCGCGGCCCGGGGGCCCGAGGGGGTGCCCGGGCCGCGCGCCGTCCGGAGTCCGGTGGGTGGTGCCTCCGTGTTGGCGGAACCGGGGACGTCGTGGCGGCGTCTCACCGGGCGACAGGCCTCGGGGCGAGCGGCCCCGGGGCGTCCCCCAGCGGTACGGAGTCCCCCATGAACCCGAAACCCGGCACCCTCACGGCCATCCAGGTCATCCTCTTCGTCCAGGCCGGACTGGCCGCCCTCGGCCTGTTGTTGGCCTTCATCGGGATGGGCGCGATGACCGAGTCCGAGCTCAGGAGCGTGGCCGGTGTCGGCACCGGCACCTTCCTGTTCATCATGCTCATCGGTGTCGCGACCACCGGCTTCAACGTCTACGTGGCCGCCACGATGGGTCAGGGCGGGTACCGCACCCGGACACTCGTGCGGGTGGTGGCGGGTATCGGCGCGGTCTCCGTGCTGGTCAACATCGTGACCGGCGGATCGTTCCTGATCGCGCTCGTGCTGCTCGTCGTCATCGTCGTCCTCAACGAGGGCGCGGCCGCCAGCCAGTGGTACGAGGAGACCGAGCACCCCCACCGCTACCAGGGCCGCTGACCGTCACCGGCCCCCGGCACGCCGGGGGCCGGGTCGGTCGGTTCATGGACCCGTGTGGGGGCGCGCCCCGGGCGTACCGACCCCGTGTGGCCGGTGCGCCCGGGGCGCGTGTACGTGGCGGCGTTCGCGCGGCGCGCCGGAACGGCCCGCTAGAACGGTGTCAGGGTGATCTCCAGCCGCGAGGGCCCGTGGTCCTGGATGTAGGAGGCGAAGTCCTCGACGTCGTCGAAGGCGAACCCGTACGCCTTGCCGTCCTCGGTGTGGTCGTGGAAGGTCCCGGCGTACCGGTTGGCGATGTCGGCCAGGTAGAACCCGTTCGGGTCGTTCGTGGGCTGGGCGGCGTGGTCCAGCAGGGTGGCGCGGTTGAGCGCGGCCCCCACGATGGCCGCGACCGGGCCGGTGATCCCGTCGTTGGGCGCGGCCAGGGCGCCGTCGCAGAAGAACACGTCGCGGGTGCTGGGCCGGGGGATGGGCGACACCCCGCCGTCGAACAGCAGCTCGTCGCCCTGGACCCGGCCGGTGAAGGTCCCGGCGTTGGTGGTGACGGTCAGGTCGGTGCCCGAGTAGTGCGACCACACCTGGTCGACGTAGGGGTCGTAGTAGTCGGTGGGGAAGATCCCGGAGTCGAGCCCATGGCCGGGGGCGATGATCCGGTGGCCGTCGAAGACCAGCGGGGAGAAGTCGGGGTCGGCGGCGAGGGTCTCGAAGATCGCGTCGCGCCCGCCGGGCAGGAGGAAGCCGGTGCTCTGGTCCTCGTTCCCGGTGAGCCGGATGCCGATGGGCACGCTGAACTGGTCCACCATCGAGGTGTTGCAGAACATGCCGTCCTCGTTGTGGGTGAACTCCACCGAGTCGTGCAGGACGTCGAAGCCGTGGTCGTCCTCGACCCAGCCCGCCGGGAGCTGGAGCGCGGGGTTGCCGTTGCCGTCCTCGACGATCCGGATGCCGAGCTTGCCGCCCATGGCGAAGTAGATGCGGCCGGACATGTACGGCAGGGTCAGGTCGGCGAGGGCGCCCAGGGGGATCGAGTAGTCGGTGTACCCGTTGTCGGTGTTGTCGTCCAGGCTGACGGGGTGGGGTGTGCCCTGGGCGTCGACCCGGCAGTGGACGTCGTCGACGAGGTCGGTGCCGACGACGTACACGAGGACCTCGTCGTCCGCGAAGCGGCCGCTGTTGTTGGTCACGCTCACCGGGAGCGCTCCCAGGTTGGTCGTGTTCGAGACGGGGGTGATGTTCTGGGGTCTGGTGGCGCAACCGGTCGCGCCGAGCAGGGGGGCTCCGGCGGCGAGCGAGACGCCGCCCAGGAAGAGCCTGCGGTCGATCATGGGTGAACTCCTCAGTAGCGGGTGTGAAGAGGTGCGCACCATGGAGCCAGCTCGGGGGTCGCCGCGTCAACGGGGTGAGCGGTGCGGATCGCGTGGCCCCCGCGTCACCCAAGGTGACGGAGGTGTGTGTGGGGTAGATCACATGGGGTGGCCCACGGTCAGCTCCACCAGGGCGACCCCCTTGTGCACGTGGCTCCCGGCGACGCACAGCCCCGCGCGCCCGGCCAACGCCGCCAGGTCCTCGGGAGTGCGCTCCCGCCCCTGGAAGAACGCCAGCATCCGCAGGTCCAGTTCGCTTACCACGTCCTCGGCGGCGTGCTCGGCCACCAGCACCGCCCCCGCCGGACCGGCCGCCTCCGCGCACCGACGCAGGATCGCCACGGCCGCGTCGTCGTCCCAGTCGTGCAGAACCCAGCCGAGCACGAAGGCGTCACCGGACACCGGCAGCGGGTCGAAGAAGCTGCCCGCCACGGCGTCCGCGCGGTCGGCCAGCCCCGCCTCCTGGAAGTTCGCGCGTGCGGCTGCCGCCGGGCCGGGCAGGTCGACCACGGTCCCGCGCGGCCGGGAGAAGCGCTTCAGCAGGGTGACCAGCAGCGACCCGTTGCCGCCGCCCACGTCCACGACGTGGTCCAGCGCCTGCCACTCGTACATCTGCGCGATGGTCTCGGAGTGGTTGACCATCCGGCCGCTCATCAGCTCGTCGAAGGAGCGGGAGAGTGCGGGGTCGGCGGACAGGTCCTCCCAGAAGCCCGCGCCGCCGAATCGCAGCGAGTAGGCGCTCCGGCCGGTGCGCAGCGCCTCGGCCAGCTCGGACAGGCACAGGTCGGCGCGGCCGTGCGCGCCGTCCCCGGCGAACCAGCCGAGCCGGGAGGCCGGGTGGTCGGTCCGCAGGGCCGCCCCGACGTCGGTGAGCGCGAACCGGTCCCCGTCCAGGGTGAACAGGCCCTCCCGGACCAGGTACCGCAGCACCCGCGCCAGGCCGTCCGGGTCCGCCCCGGCCGCCGCGCCCAGCTCCTCGGCGGTGCGCGGCCCGTCAGCCAGGTGGTCGGCGATCCGCAGTGTGGCCACCGCCCGGATCGCCATCGGGGTGACCGGGCTGGCCAGCGCCCACAGCCGCGCGGACGCCTCCCGCTCGGCCTCGGTGATACCGTGTTCGTCACGTTCTCCGCTCACCGCGCACGCTCCAGTCCTGGGGGCCGTGTCCTTCTCACGGACACTACCCAGCGCGGTGCCTCCCCAAGGGGGAAATGACCCGACACGCGGCGACACGGCCGGACAGGGGAGCGGGGGCTCTGCGCCGCCCTCCCGGCACGGGCGGGCCGGAGCCGCCCTCCCGTGCCCGTGGCCGCAACCGGTCACCAACGGGCGGTGCCGCCGCCCCCTCCCACCAGGGTGGAGCCCGTCCCCGATCCACCACCCCCGGAGGCCCGGATGACCCGGTACACACCCCCACCGCGCATGCCCGTGTCGCTCAGGATCGTGCAGTTCGTCTTCGTCCTCGACCTGCTCGTCGTCCTCCTCGGGCTCCTGTCGTTCCTGTTCCCCGACGAGCTGCTCGACGTCATCGAAACCGACAGGGGGGCGCTCGCGGCACCCGGTCCGGACGTCATGGGCGGCTGGATCGCCTTCGGTCTGGTGGCGTCCGTGGCGATCTTCATGGGTCAGCTGTTCGTCGCCGCCGGACTGAGCTTCGCGACGCGTGGGTGCCGGACCGTCCTGAGGCTCGTTCTCTGGGGGGCTCTCCTCAACCAGGTGGTGGGCTGCCTCCTGGGGGCGGGCATCGGGCTCGCCCTCCTGGTCAACGTCGCCCTCCTGTTCCTCGCCGAGAGCGCGTCCGCACGGGACTGGTTCGAGGAGTAGGCGGCGGGCTTCCCCGCCGCTCGCTCGACGCCTTCGCGATCCGGCCTACCCTCGGCGCGCGCCTTCCGGCCAGACGACGTCGACGGGCACTCCGCGCTCTCGCGCCGCTTCGACCGCGTCGCCGGTTCCTCCCCTGCCATCCGCCGGTTGACCGTCCCAGACGGCGACGAGACGGTCGATGCCGCCGAGAACCGTCTCGTTGGCGTCCTCGTAGGCCTCCCGCCCGGCGGTCCTGTGCGGCATGTAGCGGACCAGGGACGATCGCATCAGGAGGTCGTCGAACTGGTCGAGGTTGTGGGGCTTGACCTTCGCCTCGCGGTAGTCGACGGAGGGCAGGACGACTTCGAGCCCGCCCCCGGCCTCCAGCACGACCTCAGCGAAGATCTGGTCGGCACCCCGGGCCAGGCAGGACACTCCGACCAGGTCATCGTCCTCGTACGGGGCGAGTACCGCGGAAAGGGCCTCCCGTACCAGGGGCACGCTCTCGGCGGAGGGTTTCGAGTGACCGGTGATCCCGATCCGTGTCATGTGGTCTCCTTCGACGTCGTGTTCTCGGCCAGCACGGTGTTCGACAGCCTCTCGCGGACCTCGGCCACACCGGGCTCCCGGTGAAAGGCGGAGGCCTCCCGGTACCAGTCGTACAGGCGTCGGCGCACTCGTCCGGACCCCAGAACGACCAAGGGGCTACTCCCTCCCCGCGCAGGAGGGGTGGTGCGGGGCCCGGTGTGTGCCGGGCCCCGCTTGTGGTTGTCGGGTTAGATCGGGATGCCGATGTCGGGGGCCAGGCTCGCTCCGAGGGCTTCCAGGGTGGTCTGTCCGAGGAGGAGGACGGTTCCGAGGGCGGTGGCGGGCCACCCCCACCAGCGGCGGGGCGCCCGGTGACGGCCCCGGGTGCGGACCGGTTCCGGCAGCTCGGCTCGGGCGTCGGCGGCGGCCTGTCGGGCTTCGCGGGCCTTCTGTTCGCGGTGTTGACGGGCGACCTTGACCCAGTGCGGCACCGGGCCATGTTGGAGCATGTAGGCCACTCGGGGGTTGCCGTGCATCTGGCGCAGCAGGCGTTCCTGGCGTTCCTCGTGGGTCTCCTCCCAGGGCATCTCCGAACGGGTTGCCTCCGCTTGGGGTGCCTTCGGCGGAACGGGGAGAGCCCGGAGCGGACGCCCGGCCGGTCGGGTGAAGCGGTGGCCTCGGGGTGCGGTCAGGACCGACCGCACCTGGGCGCTGACGTGCGCCGTCATCGGGTTCCCCCAGTGGTGGCCGAGGCCGGGAGGGTGAACTCGGCCCAGATGACGGTGCCCAGCCCTTGGCAGAAGGGGAAGTCCAGCACGGGCCGGAACCCCCACCGGGACGCGAGGTGGCCGACCATGAGCAGGCCTCGGCCGCGTTCGGCCTGCTCCCAGTCCTTGCGGGTGCGCCTGCGCGGGACCCTCGGGAGGGAGTCGGTGGTGGTGTCGGTGCGGGTGCCGTCGTCGATGATCGACACCCTCACCAGGCCCGGGACCGGTGTCTCCAGGGTGCGGACCACCCGGCCTTCGGGGTCCTGTCCGGAGCGGGAGTGCTCGCAGGCGTTGGCGAACATCTCGCTGGCGCACAACACCATCTCCTCCCGCACCTCGCCCGGAATCCCAGTCATGCGGTTGAGGTCAGTGTCCAGGTCGGAGCGGACCTGACTCGTCTGGGAGAGCTGTCCGGGGTAGACCCGGCACTCCCACCGGGACTCAGCCGGGGGAGGGTTGTTCGTGTGGTTCAGGGCATGCGCGTGCGGCACAATAGCCATGTCGGCAATCTCTTCTCTTGAAGGTGGTTGGTTGTCGGCCTGCTCTGGGGGTGTGTCCGCACCCGCCAGAGCTTTTTCGTGTGATCCGGTCACGTGGTCGTCGTCGCTGTGCCCCATCACCCGACGGGGTGGGGGCTGGTCTCACCCCTCGGGCATGGTCCACAGGGCGTGCTGGGGCTCGTGCACCCACACGGTGTGGCGCCTGTCCTCGTCGACCGTCAGCCCGAACTGGTCGACGGGTGGAGCACTCTGTGCTCGCCACCAGGTGAGAGCCGTCTCGAACTCCTTCACCAGACGCCGCCCCCCGCCCTGCTCGACACGGCCGTCCGGGTGCAGCTGCGCCCACCCGGGTTCGGCGGAGGTCGAGGTCAGCCACAGGTACGGTTCGCTGGCACCGGGTTCCATGCGCATGCCGCACGCCCAGCCGGGCACCAGCAGGGACAGGAGGAGACCGGACTCGCCGTCGAGGAGGTCGCGGGGGTCTCCCTCGGCGCGGACGGTGTGGTCGGGGATCGCCCCCACGTCCGGGGCACGGCCCCTGTGCCAGCGCTGGCCGCGCGCCCACATGAACCCCAGCGAACCTTCGAAACGTCCCTCCGCCTTGCCATGGCGCTTCTTCAGGACGGCGAGCGCACCGCCCGGAGTCCCGGGGGAGGGCGACCACGGGGTGATCAGGAGCCCGCTCGGTCGGAGCTGGGTGAGCCACCCGGGCGGGATGTGCGCCACCTGGCAGGTGGCGATGATCCGGTGGAACACCTCAGGTGCGTCGGTGGTGATCGTCTCCGCGTCGTGGCAGAAGATCTCCGGTGCGTATCCGGCCCTGTGCAGGGTGGAGCGGGCCGTGTCAGCGATGACCTGGTCGATCTCCATCGTGCACACCCGCTCGCCTCCGACCAGTTCGCACAGCAGGGCGGCGTTGAATCCGGTGCCGGTGCCGACCTCCATGACCGAGTGGGCGGGGGCGAGGTCGGCCGCGGTGAGCATGCGTGCCATCACGGTCGGAGCCGACGACGATGAGGAGGCGATTCCCATGCCGCCCTCCCGGCCGTCGTCTCGCTGCGTGGTGAGCGGCTGGTCCCAGTACGCGGCCCGCATCCAGGCGCCGGGGTCGGTGGTGCGGTCGTAGCGGACACGGTCGGGTCCCCACATGATGTCGGGGAGGAACCGGTGCCGGGGGACCGTCGCGAACAGGGTTCGGATGTGGTCGGGGATGCCGTCCGGGAGCTGGTCGGCCAGGGCCTGAGCGAGAGGGGCGTGCTCCATGGTGGTGTTGTTCCCCATCAGACCTTCCCCGTGCCCTTGCAGCCGGAGCAGGGAATCCAGCGGCCCCCCGTGTTCTTGCCCGGCGTCTGACCGTCGGAGTCCATCCAGCGGCCGCCCTGCCCATGGCACATGGAGCAATCGGCGGCCGTTGGCGAGCTGGGCGGGATCACGCTCGGACGGGACGGGACGGTGTGGTTGTGGTTGTGGTTGGGCGGAGGGGGGTCATCGTCGACATGGTGTGCTCTCTTTCGTTTTTGCGTCGTCGCGTCGGGGCGCTGCTTGCTCTTGCGATGCGGTGTCCAGCCCCTCGTGGAAGGGGAGGTCCAGCACTGGCTTGGCGATGCTGACTCACCCGCCAGAGCTTTTTTCATGGACGCCTTCGTCAGGCTTCAGGCGGCGGTCGGGGGTTCCGGGTCGTCCTGGTGATCGGCGCGGTGGCGCTGGGCCAACAGCCGGAACAGTTCGGTGCGGGTCGGGGCGGTGATCCTCTCGAAGGGGTCGCCCTGGCCGGTCCAGCCGAGGGGGCGTCGGCCTACGAACACCTCGTTGGGGGGAGTTCCCTCGATGGTCATCACCCAGTGGGTGTGCAGCAGCTCCGACAACTCGCGTTCGAGAACCGGGAACGTCTGGGTGGGGGTGGTCTGCTTCGGGACCGATCCCGGGACCGGCCTGTTACCAGGAATCCGGGTGGGGGCGGGGTAGTCGTGTACGGCCTGGTCGATGAGCGCCATGGCCCGTTCGGCGTCGCCTTCTTCGCGGGCGATCCGCAGCGCCTCTTGGATCATGGGGATGCGGTTGCGCAGGGTGTGGTTGTGCCACACGTCCACCTGGGCGGGAGTCAGGTGTGCGGGTGCGGTGAGGGCGTTTTCGGCGCTTTCGAGCAGGTCCCTGGTGTCGATGTCCAACATCAGCACTCCACCTCGTTCTTGAGGAAGTTTTCGGTGTCGTCGGTGTCGATCTGCATCCACGGGTTGTCCGTGAGGTCGTAGGCCAGGAAGAACCACACCTGCCGGAACTTGGGGTCGCCGTTGTCGCCCCACCGGTCCGCCAACGCGTCGATCAGCGCCAACCCCCGTCCAGTGGCGGTTCCGGCTTCGATGTCGGCGAACGTGGCGGCGGTGAAGTTGCCCTTCTCCTGCGGCAGACGGCTGCCCTGGTCGCGGCAGATCAACGTCATCCCCTTCGCACCCCGATCCACGGTGAGCCTGTACGTACTGCCCCGCTCGCTCGACCGTGAGTGGGCGATCGCGTTGTTCGCCAACTCTGACCCGAGGAGGGTGAACAGGAACTGGTACTCCTCACACCGTTCGGCGGCGCTGGTGTCCAGAAACGCGCGGACCAAGGGCATGAGTCCGGGGAGTCCGGCGAAGGAGTACTGCCGCTTGCGGTAAGGCGGGCCGACGGTGCGGGAGAAGTAGTGCGAGTGGAACGGCTTGATGAAACTCGCCACCGGAGCCACCACCTCACGGCGAGCCAACTCGGGCGAGAACGGCGGAGCGGGCCTCACGGGACCACCACCAAACGCCGCAGGCCAGCCAGGACGGCCCGCAGGACCTCCACCGGCACCGCGTCGATCGGCCGCCGGGGAGAAGGGACCACAGGGACCCAGGAGCGGGACGGGTGGCGGCGAGGGTTTGCGGCAAAAGCTCGCACACGGGCCGCCTGCCGGGGACGAGGGCGACGCATCGCATCGGACGCGGCC
Organism: Nocardiopsis sp. NPDC007018; assembly: GCF_040635075.1. NCBI lineage: Bacteria > Bacillati > Actinomycetota > Actinomycetes > Streptosporangiales > Nocardiopsidaceae > Nocardiopsis > Nocardiopsis sp. NPDC007018. Next base: position 34,024 of record NZ_JBEYHA010000009.1, on the reverse strand, counting down.
CACCTCACATAGGCCAGCTCGGACATGTTCAGGTATCGCGCCATGAGGCGCACCTCCCGGAGTGGTGCGACTGGTCAGGTCGCAGTGAGATCTAGTCCACCCATAGTGACCGCTCGTCTCCAAATTATCAATACAAAGGTTTGGATCGGTGGGATGCTGGCCTCAAAAGTTTCGCGAAAGGGGTGATCTACCATCGGGGCTACCAGGCAAACCCGCAGGAAGACACGAGGAGCGCGAGCCGTGACGGACCGCTACAGCCCCACGGTGAGGCGTCGCCGTCTCTCGGCTGAATTGAGACGTTTGCGTGAAGCGTCGAAGATGACCGCCGAGCAGGTCGGTGACAATCTCGGCTGGTCGCGTGGGCGACTCACCAACATGGAGCAGAACAAGTGGAAGAGGCCGGACCCGGTGATCATCCGGGCCCTAGCCAATCTCTACAAAGCCACGCCAGAGGTCACCGAAGGTCTGGTGCTGCTCGCGAAACAGTCCCGGGACAAGGGCTGGTGGACCAGGTACGGCGATGTCTTCACCGACGCCTACGTAGGATTCGAGGCGGAAGCCTCTGCCGTGTCGACCTACCAGACGATGGTGGTCCACGGGCTGCTTCAGACACCTGAATACGCCGCTGCGTCGACCAGGATCGGGCGCTCCCGGTCACCTGAGACTATCGACCGAGTCGTTCAGGCCCGAGTAGTGAGGCAGGAGGTCCTCGATCAAGACGACCCACCCAAGGTGTGGTGTGTGCTGGATGAGAGCGTTCTCCTACGTCCTGCCGGTGACAAACAGGTCATGCGAGACCAGATCGCGAAGCTGATCCAGTTGATCGAGACCGCGGACCACGTCAAGATCCAGCTTCTCCCGCTGGAAGTGGGCCTCCACCCAGGGATCGCGGGGAGCTTCACCATCCTGGACTTCGCGAACCCACTCGACCCGTCCATCGCCTACATCGAGACTCGCACCGATGGTCTCTACCTGGAGGAAGACGATGAGGTGCAGGTACACCGCGATGCCTGGGATGAGATCCGGGTGATGGCCCTTCACCCGGACGCCAGCGCTGACCGCATGAATCAAATCATCAAGAAGTACGAGTAGGAAGACCACCGTGTACCAGAGCCAGAACGACCTGACCTTCCGCAAGTCCAGCTACAGCGCAACCCAGAACGACTGCGTCGAGATCGCCGATCTCCCCAACGGTGCCGCCGTCCGCGACACGAAGAATCGCAGCGCCGGGCACCTGACTTTCGCGTCTCAGGAGTGGGCCGCGATGCTGAGCACCGCGCGTACAGAACGGTAGCCGTGTAACGGACAAGGGCCCCGGCCACACCTGAGCAGTTCTCGTGGCCGGGGCCTTCTCATCGGCCGGAATCACGGTATGCAGCGGACCCACGAGTAAGTAGTGGGCTCGGTTGTCCGGTGCTGGACAGGGGGTTCGGGACGTTCTTCTCTGAGCAGTGGCCCGAAGGTGGGCAGGACAGTGTGTGAGTCAGTCCGTGCCCCTACCCCCAGCGGAGGTCCCACTCATGTATCCCCACTCCAACGAACTCACCTTCCGGAAGTCCTCCTACAGCCAGGGCCGCACTGAGAACTGCGTGGAGGTCGCTGACCTCCCCAACGGTGCCGCCGTCCGCGACACGAAGAATCGCAGCGCCGGGCACCTGACTTTCGCGTCTCAGGAGTGGACCGCGATGCTGAGCACCGCACGCTCACAACGGTAGGCCGCACAACGGACGAGGGCCCCGACCACACTGCTTGAGCTTGAGTTCGAGCGGCCGGGGCCTTCTCCTCAGCTCACCAGCATCACCGCACGCGGTGGACCTACAGGTGAACAGTGGGAACGGCTGACCGCAGCTGGACAAAGACTCAGGGCGTTCTCATGTGCACACCGGGTGTAGATGCGGGCAAGACTGTGTAGGAGTCAGCCCGTGTCCCCCACCCCCAGCGGAGGCCCCCACCCATGCACCCCCACACCACCGAACTCACCTTCCGCACATCCAGCTACAGCACCCCTCAGAACTGTGTCGAGGTCGCCGACCTCCCCGGCGCCTCGGCTGTCCGTGACACCCAGAATCGTGGGCGGGGACACCTGATGTTCCCGAGCCCGGAATGGGCCGCCCTACTCCAGGCCGCGAGCCACAGGTAGCCCAACGCCACAGAGGCCCAGGCATCGAACCGATCCCCAGGAGTGGGACCGGGAAACTCAGATCCGACTCCTGGGGGTCCAGCACGCTCTACGGCTTGGCACGGACCCATGCCGCTCCCGGCACGAGACAAGACCCAGGAGACCGACCTCAGCCCGCCAGGCGCTGTGCGGGCAACGGCACCGGGCGGCGCTCCCGACCCGTGTAACTGCTCAGCGGACGGATCAGCGCGTTGGCCTCCTGCTGCTCCAGCACGTGCGCCGTCCACCCGGTGATCCGGGCCATCACGAACAACGGCGTGAACGTCGGCACCTCGAACCCCATCAGGTGGTAGGCGGGCCCCGCCGGGTAGTCCAGGTTCGGGTGGATGCCCTTGCGCTCCGCCATCGCCCCCTCCAACGCCCCGTACAGCTCCATGAGCCCGTCGGCACCCTTCAACGCGGCCATCCGCTCCAGGGCCGCCCGCATGGTCGGCACCCGCGAGTCCCCGTGCTTGTACACCCGGTGCCCGAACCCCATGATCTTGCGCTTCTCCGCCAACGCCTCGTCGAGCCAGGCGGCCGCACGGTCGGCCGAACCGATCTCGTTCAGCATGTGCATGACCGCCTCGTTGGCGCCCCCGTGCAGTGACCCCTTCAGCGCCCCGATCGCCGCCGTCACGGAGCTGTAGATGTCCGACAGCGTCGAGGTCACCACCCGCGCGGTGAACGTGGAGGCGTTGAAGCTGTGTTCCGCGTACAGGATCATGGACACCTCGAAGCAGCGCACCACCTCGGCGGCGGGCACCTCCCCGAAGCACATGTAAAAGAAGTTCTCCGCGTAGTCCAGCCCCGGGTCCGGCTGGATCGGGTCCAGCCCCTGACGGCGCCGGTGGTCGGCCGCCACCACGGTGGGCAGCTTCGCCAGCATCGACTCGGCCTTGGCCCGGTTGGCCTCCAGCGAGGAGTCGTCCTCGGCGGGGTCGTCCGCACCCAGGTAGCTGATGGCGGTGCGCAGCACGTCCATCGGGTGCGCGGTCTCGGGGAGGCGCCGCAGCAGCTCCAGGGTGTGCCGGTCCAGGGCGCGGTGGGCCCGCTCTCGCGCGGTGAACGCGCGCAGCTGCCCCGCCGTGGGCAGCTCCCCGTACCAGAGCAGGTACGCGACCTCCTCGAACGTGCACGAGGCGGCCAGGTCCTGCACCGGGTAGCCGCGGTAGGTCAGCGAGTTGGAGGCCTCGTCGACCATGGAGATCTCGGTGGTGTCGACCACCACCCCGGCCAGTCCCTTGCGGATCGCCGTGTCGGTCATGCTCACCACATCCGTTCAGATCGAGAAGTTGTAGACGTCGCTGTCGAAGGCGTTGTAGGAGGCGTAGTCGACGAGTTCGTACAGCCGCCCGCGGGTCTGCATCCGGTCGACGATCCCCGCCTGGGTGCCCTCGTCGCGGAGGGTGCGCAGCCCGTCCTCCACGGCGCCCATGGCCAGGCGCAGGCTGGTGACCGGGTAGATCACCATGTTCATCCCGAGGGACTCCAGCTGTTCGGCGGTGAGCAGCTCGCTCTTGCCGAACTCGGTCATGTTGGCCAGCAGCGGCACGTCGACCGCCTCACGGAACGCCTCGAAGTCGGCGGGGCCGCGCATCGCCTCGGGGAAGACCATGTCGGCCCCCGCGTCCACGTACGCCCTGGCCCGCTCGATCGCGGCGTCCAGGCCCTCCACGGCCGCCGCGTCGGTGCGCGCGCAGATCACGAAGCCGTCGTCACGGCGGGCGCCGACGGCGGCGCGGATACGGCGCACCATCGTGGCGGTGTCCGTGACGGACTTGCCGTCCAGGTGACCGCACCGCTTGGGGTTGACCTGGTCCTCCAGGTGGCACCCGGCCAGCCCGGCCTCCTCCAGGGCGCGCACCGTGCGGGCGGCGTTCATGGGCTCGCCGAAACCGGTGTCGGCGTCGATGATCGTCGGCAGGTCGCTGACCCGGGCGATCTGGCCGCCGCGCCCCGCCACCTCGGTGAGGGTGGTCAACCCGATGTCGGGGAGGGCGAGGTCGGCGGCGACCACCGCACCCGAGACGTACACGCCGTCGAAGCCGAGCTCCTGCACCAGGACGGCGGTGAGCGGGTTCATGGCACCGGGCACGCGCAGGAGCCGGTTCGACGCCAGGTCCTCACGCAGCCGCCGCCGCTTGGCGTGGGGCGAGACGGTGGAGTGCGCCATCAGAAGATCCCCTTCGAGGTCGGCAGGTCGCCGTGCGCGGTGGCGGTGTCCTCCACGAAGGAGAGCTGGCGCACCTCGTCGGCGGTGAGCTCGGGCAGGCGCTCCACCAGACCGAGGAACCGGTCCTGCTCCTCGCTGGAGACGACCCCCTCGGCGAGCGAGCGGAACTTGGCGACGTAGTCCGGGCGGGTGAACGGGCGGGCGCCGAGCGGGTGGGCGTCGGCCATGGCGATCTCGTCCTCGATCACCGAACCGTCCGCCAACTCCACCACCACGCGGCCGCCGAAGGCCTTCTCCTTCGGGTCGGTGGCGTGGTAGCGGCGGGTCCACTCCGGGTCCTCGACCGTGCTGATCCGGTGCCACAGCTCGACGGTGTCCGGGCGCTGGGCGCGCTCGGGGGCGTACGAGCGCTCGTGGTGCCACTCGCCGTCCTGGAGGGCCACCGCGAAGATGTAGGGGATGGAGTGGTCGAGGGTCTCGCGGCTGGCGCGGGGGTCCATCTTCTGCGGGTCGCCCGACCCGGTACCGATCACGTAGTGCGTGTGGTGGCTGGTGTGGATGGTGACGGAGCGGACCCGCGAGGTGTCGCCGACCCTCGGGCCCAGACGCCGCGCCAGGTCGATCAGGGCCTGGCTCTGGTACTCGGCCGAGTGCTCCTTGGTGTAGGTGTCGAGGATGCCGCGCTTGGGCTCGCCCGGGCCGGGCAGCTCCACCACGTACTCGGCGCCCGGGCCGCTGAGCAGGTAGGCGATGAACCCGTCCTCGCCCTCGTAGGCGGGGGAGGGGGCGCCCTCGCCGCGCATGGCGCGGTCCACCGACTCCACGGCCATCTTCCCGGCGAAGGCCGGGGCGTACGCCTTCCAGCTGGAGATCTCGCCCTTGCGGGACTGCCGCGTGGTGGTGGTGACGTGTAGGGCCTGCTGGACCGCCTGGTAGACGGTCTCGGTGCCCAGGCCGAGCAGGGTGCCGATCCCGGCCGCCGCCGAGGGGCCCAGGTGGGCGATGTGGTCGATCTTGTGTTCGTGCAGGCAGACGCCCTTCACCAGCGCCACCTGGATCTCGTACCCGGTGGCGATGCCCCGCACCAGGTCACGGCCGTCCCGGCCCAGGTGCTGGGCGACGGCCAGCACCGGCGGGATGTTGTCACCCGGGTGCGAGTAGTCGGCGGCCAGGAACGTGTCGTGGAAGTCGAGTTCGCGCACCGCCACCCCGTTGGCCCACGCCGCCCACTCGGGGGAGACGCGCGTGGAGAGCGGCGTGCCCATGACCGCCGCGCCCGGGCTCATGGGGTGCCGGGTGGCCTGCGCGCGGGCGCTGCGCACGGGTCGGCGGCGCAGCGAGGCGGCGGCGACGGCGGCGTTGTCGATGACGCGGTTGCCGATCATCTCCACCACGGCGGGCTCGACCCGGACCGGGTCGGTGGCCACCGACGCGATCCGGTGGGCCAGCTGGTCCTCCTTGGCGGGCCCCTCGGAGCTCCGGTGGACCCGGACGCGGTGCTGCACCATGTTCATCCCCTCGACGCGGTTGCTGTGCGGTCGAGGCTCGCACGGCGCGAACGCCTGGTGGAAGGCCCGAAACCTGCTGAGTCGTGCTAACCGGAGGAGGTGATTCCGCTAAGCCCGCGAAGCCGGGGTACGCGGGCCCGCACCACCGTGGCTACGCTGACGCCATGGATCGCACACCGCGCCCGCGCGCAGTGGTGACACCCGACCCCGAGGCTGGCGGCTACGTGGCGCGCGCCGTGGACGTCGAGGTCGCCTCCCAAGGGGAGACCGGGCGGGAAGCCCTGGAGGCGCTCGCCGAGGCGCTGGAGCTGTACCACGAGGACGCCCCCGGCCCGGGCTGACGTCGCCCGTCCCCGACGAACGCCGCGGCCTCCTCTGAGTAATCCGCTTGCCGCCGGGCGGTCGCGCCCGGTACAAAGCTGGGATGCTCAGAGGTAGAAAGGTCGGGCTCAGGGCCCGGCACGAGGAAGACATCCCGGTCCTTCAGGCCGAGCTCTTCGACGACCCGGTCACCCACTCGGTGGCCCAGGGCTCCCCGTGGCGCCCCGTGATGCCCGGCTCGAAGCACTCCCTGGTCGAGGTGGACGACAGGGCCCAGGGGCACGCCACGTTCTCCGTCGTGGACGTCGAGAGCGACGAGCTGGTCGGTACCGCGACCCTGTGGGGGATCGACCTCCACAGCCGGGTCGCGCACATCGGCCTGGGGCTGCGGCCGTCCCTGCGCGGAAAGGGCTACGGAACCGACGTGGTCGCGGTGCTCTGCCACTACGCCTTCGTCCTGCGCGGCCTCCACCGGGTGCAGATCGAGACGCACGCGGACAACGCCGCGATGCTCAACGCGGCCGAGCGCAACGGGTTCGTGCGCGAGGGCGTGCTGCGCTCCTCGGCCTGGGTCCTGGGCGAGTTCCAGGACGAGGTCGTGCTCGGTCTGCTCGCCGACGAGTGGAAGCCGAGCGGCGCGCGCTGAAGCTCCGCGTTCCGACCGCGTTTCCACCGCGCCCTCCTCGGCCGCCCTCACGCCCCCACGCCGCCTCGCGTTCCCGGTCGCACCGCGCCCTCGGCCGGGGGCGCGGGGGTTCGGCGCCGCCCCGGTGGTACCGCGCCCTCACCCCGCCTCACCCCGCCCCGCCCCGTACCGTGCCGTCCCGCCCCGTCTCGCGCCGCTCCACCCCCGTCCCGTGCCGTCCCGTCTCGCGCCGTCCCCCCGCCCCGGGATGCTGAGCCCGGCTAAGTCCGGCGCCCGTCCCGGCTAAGCCTGCTAACGCCCGGCCAGACGCCTTCGGGTTAGCCTGGCCGGGACGGAAGGGGGCGCCACCGTGCGCAAGGTCTTCGCGGGCCCGCGGCTGCGCAGGCTGCGGCACGAGCACGCGCTGAAGCAGTCCGAACTCGCCCGCGAGCTGGGCATCTCCGCTGGCTACCTCAACCAGATGGAGCACAACCAGCGCCCGCTGAGCGTCCCCGTCCTGCTGCGGATCACCGAGGCGTTCGGCGTCGATCCGAGCTTCTTCGCGGCGAGCGACACCTCACGGCTGATCGCCGAGCTGAGGGAGGCCCTCACCGACGTCCCCGCGGGCGGGCAGGTCACCGCCGACGAACTCGACGAACTGGCCTCCGCCATGCCCTCCGTCGCCCGGGCCCTGGTGGACCTGCACCGGCGGTACCGCGACGTCTCCGGGCAGGCCGCCGCCCTCGCCGAGGGCCGGGACGGCGGGGAGGCGTCGGTGGCGCCCATGGCCTATGAGCAGGTCCGCGACTTCTTCTACGAACGCCAGAACTACGTGGGGGAACTCGACGAACGCGCCGAGGAGCTGTCCCGGCAACAGGACGTCGCCCCGGGCCGGGCGCACGTGGTCCTCACCCGCCTGCTGGAGGAACGCCACGGCGTGCGGGTGGAGACCGAGCCCCCCGGAGGGGACGGCGTCCGCAACCGCGCCTTCTCCCCCGACCGCCGCGTCCTCACCCTCGCCGCCCACCTGCGCCCCGGCCAGCGCGCGTTCCAGCTCGCCACCCAGCTCGCCTTCCTCGAACACGGCCCCCTCCTGGACGAGCTGGCCCGAGGCGAGGAGCTGACCACCGACCAGGCGGTGCGGCTCGCCCGCATCGGGCTGGCCAACTACTTCGCGGGCGCGTTCGTCCTCCCCTACGGGGAGTTCCAGGCGGCCGCGGAGGCCGAACGCTACGACATCGAGCTGCTCGCGGACCGCTTCGGCGTCGGCTTCGAGACCGTCTGCCACCGGCTGTCCACGCTTCAGCGGCCCCGGCGGCGCGGCGTGCCCTTCTCGTTCGTGCGCGTGGACCGGGCGGGCAACATGTCCAAGCGGCAGTCGGCCACCGGGTTCCACTTCTCCCGTTCGGGCGGCACCTGCCCGCTGTGGAACGTCTACGCGGCCTTCTCCGCGCCGGGCGTGATCCAACGGCAGATCGCGCAGATGCCTGACGGCCGCGCCTACTTCTGGGTGGCCCGCACGGTGACCAGGGGATACGGCGGCTACGGGGCCGCCCGCAAGACCTTCGCGATCGGTCTGGGCTGCGAACTACGGCACGCGGACCGGCTGGTGTACTCGGGCGGTCTGGACCTCACCGACCCGGGCGCGGCCACGCCGATCGGCCTCGGCTGCAAGGTGTGCGAGCGTCCGGCCTGCCCGCAGCGGGCGTTCCCCCCGGCGGGCCGGTCGCTGCTGGTCAACGAGAACTCCAGCACGGTCTCGCCGTATCCTGTGGCCGACCGGACGACGCCCTGAGAGCCGGGCTCACCCGAAGGCGTTCCACCTCAACCAGAGGTCGACCAGGGCGGCGTCGCCGGTGACCTCGACCTCCGCCACGGGGAGCCTCCGGTACAGGACCAACAGCAGGTCGGCGACCGGTCCCCGCACGGTGGCGGCGGCCTCTCGCACGGTGGTGGTGTCCCGGCCGACCTGCCGGGGGTCACACGTGCGCCGACCCGGGGTGCGCCGACCCGGGTGCTGAGCCGGGGTGTGCCGACCCGGGTGCTGGTCCGGGGTGCGCCGAGCCGGGGGAACCGGGGTGCGTCGCTCCGGGGCCCTGGGTCTCGTACCAGGCCTGGTAGGCGCGGGCCCGGTGCTCGCGCACGAGCCTGTCCCGGTGCGACCCCCGCCTGACCCCGAGCGTGACGAGCAGGACCAGCGAGGTGACGAAGCCGAGGAAGCCCGACAGCATCATGGTCGCGACCCCGAGCAGCATCCGATCGTCGTAGTCGGTCACGACAGAGGTGTCGGCGAGCACGAACTCCATGCCGGGGGGACCGTCGCAGCTCAGCGTGTGCGGGCCGTGCAGGCCGATCGAGGCGGGGGCGATCAGCCGCCACCCCTCGTAGGTGTAACCGGTCTGTCTCTCAGTGAACCTCGGACCTCCGCCTCCGCTCAGGGAACAGTGGAACTGGTCTTCCTCGTCGCTCGTGGCGGTCGAGTACAGACCCAGCGAGTCCATCTGCTCCGGGTTGATCCAGAGGGTGACCGAACCGCTGCCCTCGATCACCGGCGAGGCGAACGCGGGGGGCTCCTTGGTGGCACTGTTCCAGATCCCGGCCATGGAGGCGATGCCCACGATCATGCCGAAGGGCAGGACGAGGGCGCTGACGACCAACCAGCGCCGCCGGGGGCGCAGGTCCCTGTTGGGGATCTTCACCTGGGGCGGGGGAGGGGCGTAGCCGGGGTGATGGGGAGCAGGCCCGTAGCCCGGGGGCGGAGGGGGCGCGTAGCCGGGGTGGTGCGGGGCGGGCCAGTAGCCGGGGTGCGGTACGGCCGCCGCCGTGCCGTGCAGCCGCTGGGCGCGTTGTCGGGTGAGCCGGTGCGACCGGATGACGAACACGATTAGGCAGGTGAACAGGGACACGGGGAAGGACAGGATCGGGGTCACGATGCCGCCGACGATCAGCCCCGGGGAGGCGTCCGGGTTGTCGCTCAGCAGGACGATGCTGACCAGCAGGTTCACCGGGAAGAGCGCGCCCGCCCAGTACCAGTGCCGGGACGGCCTCACGCTCGGAGGAGTGGTCTCGTCCTCCGGCGGCGCGGCCGGTGCCGAGGGTGCGGCCCGGGGCGGGTGCGGTGGGTGGTGCGGTCCGGTGGCGTCGCCCCCGTGCGCGTGCGGCGGGGGCGGGGCCGGGGGAAGCGCGGAGGCGCCCTGGGGCGGGTGCGCACCATACGCGGCTGACGGTGAACCCGTCACGTGCGGGGCCGAGGCGGACGACCCGTCGTCCGTGTTCGTGGGAAGTGCGCGGTCATCGGGGCCCGGGGCTGGAACCGGACCGGTTCCGGGCCCTGTCTCAGGGGGTGGCATGGGGGTGCGCTCTCGTGGTCGCGTGGTCAGTTCTGGTGGGGGAGCTGCGGGGTGGGGGCGGCCGCTCTCCGGCGCACCGTCGTGACCACGGCGACCGTGACCGCGGAGACCAGGAGCAGCGGGACGACCCCGAGGGCCGTGACCTGGAGGACGTCGTAGGTGGGATCGACCATCCGGATCGGGCCGGAGTCGCCGATCGCGTACTCCTCGGAGGTGCCGGAACACTCCAGAGTGTAGGTCCCGGCCTGCGGGGTCTCCAGAATCCCGACGGCACCCCAGCCCCCGAAGGTGGGGGCCGGGGAACCGTAGTTCGTGCGGGGCCAGGTCACCTCGCCGCCGGGCCCGTGCAGAGTACACGGCATGGAGGCGTGTCCTCCGAGGGAATGGTAGGCGGCCCACTCGCCGTCCGAGTCCGCCTCGACCTCGAAGGTCGTGCGCTCGCCGTTGCCCAGCCGTTCCACGATGTCCGGTTCCGGGAAGCTGACGAACCGGGCGAGGAGGAGGGCCGCTCCCAAGAGCAGAGCGGAGACCAGGGCGAGGGCTCCCGCCCACCAGTAGCCGCGAGCTCCGGCGGTCTTCGGGGAAGAGGGGACGGCGTTCGTGTGCGCGTGCTGAGGGGGAGGGGTCATGCACGCAGTGTCGCAGAATCCTGTGACAGAGGGGAAAACGGAGCACGTGTGGGCGTATCGTGACCAACCGCACCGGCTGGTCGGCCGTACCGGCAGACGGCCGGAACGCGGACCGGAGGCCGATACCGGGCCTTCGCCCTCCCGCCCCGGCCACCCGCACTCCGGCATCCGGTCAGCGACTCCATGCCCCCGGGCCCCGCCCGCTACCGGGGTGCCCGGCCCCGGCGGTGTGCGGCCTGCCAGTGCCGCTCGGCCAGCAGACGCTGCTGGGAGCGATGACGGCGCACGGCGGTGACGAAGATGATCGTCACCCCCGCCGCCAGGCCCGCCAGCGACGGGACGAACGCCCACAGGAGCGCACCCGCCACGCCCTTGACGACTGCCGCGCCGCCCTCGCCGTTGTCCGCCACCGCGAAGTCGGCGCCGACGGGGGCGCCGTCGCAGACCAGCGCGTACTCGCCCGGGGCGGTGATCTCACCCGTGCCCACCAGGGTCCAGCTCTCGCCACCGGTCGTGGCCTCGTGGGAGTAGCCGGGACGGGCGAAGCCGGACTCCGTACCGTCGGGCAGCACCAGGACGCAGGCGTCGGGGTTGCGTTCCTGGCCGGAGTTCGTGTAGAGGCCGAGCTGGAACCCGGGCTCCTCCACGGTGAACCCGACGCTCTCACCGGCCGCCGCCCGGGCCTCGAACCCCGAGAGGCCGACGGTGCTGAACACGGTCACCACGAACCCCACCAGGGCGGCGGCCAAACCCGCGAACACGACGAGGCCGCCCACGACGTACCAACGCCGCCCGGGCCGCAGCTCGCGCGGGTCAACACCGGTGGGCGGGGGTCCGTGGTGACCGTACGGCGGGGGCTGGCGCATCGCAGCTGCCCTTCCTTTGTGGGGTGCGGGCGCTCCGAACGCGCTCCGCCACTGGCGGGTGAGACGCGGCGAGGACGAGCCGAGTTGCGCGTTCGGACTGTCCCCTATCGGCCACCGGTGTCACACGGCGCCGCACACGACGCACGGGACCCGGCAACCCGGGAACGAATCCCGCGACTCACCCCGTAACCAACCCCGTCACTCACCCAGCGACGAAACCCCCGGCGAGCCCGGGAACGAACCCCGAAGCCAGCCCCGCGACGAAACCGGCGACCAGTCCCGCGACGACGCCGGGGCCGGGGGAACACCTCCCCCGGCCCCGGTCACGCGTCGGCGCGCGCCCTACGCGGTGCTGCCACCGCTCTTCTGGGCGGCCTCGGCGCGGCGCTTGGTGTCCAGACGGTCCGCCAGTTCGTCGGTGACCACGAGGTCCTCGCGGATACGGCCGGTCCGGTAGCCCACCCGGGCGGCGATGTGCCCGGCCACCGGAACGGTCACCACCTGGAACAGGCCCACCAGGATCAGCGTGCCGATACTGAACGTGCCGGTCTCCTCCTGCGGGACGAGCCGCAGCGCGATCCCCACCAGCACCAACAGCAGGCCCAACACCTGCGGCTTGGCGGCGGCGTGCATACGCGAGAGCAGGTCCGGGAAGCGGATCAGGCCGACCGCCGCCACCAGGGACAGCAGCGCCCCCGCCAGGAGGCACATGATCGCGATCCAGTCCAGGACGTTGACGAGCTGGTCACTCACGGCTCTCCCCTTCCCCCGTGGTGCCCGGGTGGATGGTGTCCTCCGGGCGGGCGTGCTCCTCGGGACGACGGGCGACGAACTTGGAGATGCTGATCGACCCGACGAAGCCCAGCAGCGACAGCACCAGCAGGATCGGCAGGATCGTGGGGTCCCGGAAGAACGCCGCGTAGGCGCCCAGCCCGGTCAGCGCAGACGCCAGGAGGACGTCCACGGACAGCGCCCGGTCCAGGATGCTCGGGCCCAGCAGGAGCCGGGCGGTGCACAGCAGCGCGGCCACCCCGAGCAGGACGGCGACGATCACCCACAGCGCGCTCACGTGTTCCCCTTCCCGGCGGCCAGGGCGGCCTCCAGATCGGCGATGTTCTCACGGGTCCCGAGTCCGCGCACGATGCGCTCCTCCAGGTTGAGGATGTCCGTCTTGGCCTGCTCCGCCTCGTCCTCGCTCTCCGCGCCCAACACGTGCACGTACAGCACGTGTTCGGGCTGGGCGACCTCGACGATCACACTGCCGGGGATCACCGAGACGGTGATGGCGGTGCACACCAGCATGAGGTCGGAGTCGGTGCGCAGACGCACCGCCACCACCGAACTCTTCACCGGCGGGCCGGGCCGGAACACCTGGGTGGTCACCTGGAAGCTGGCGACGGCCATCTTCCCCAGAACGTAGAAGAACATCCGCACACCCTGTACCGGCCAGAACCGGAAGCCCGGCACGATGGGCGGCAGCGGGAAGACCATCATGATCGCCACGGACACAGTGAAGCCGAGGAGGGCGACCCCCAACGACTCCGTGCGCGGCTGGAAACCGTCGAAGAGCAGCATCCAGACCACGGTCATGCCCAGCGCGACCGGGATCTGCACCTTCCCCAACCGGTGCCGGAACGCCCGGACGCCCTGCTTCTTCCTGGCCTGCAAGTCGTTCACTGGGAACCTCCGACCCCGAGGACCGCCTCGATGTAGGGAGTCTGCGCCATCAGCTCGACCGCGGCCTCGGAGGAGTAGGCGATGAGCGGACCGGCGAACACGGTCATGGCCAACCCGAAGGCGACGAGCGCGATCGTGGCGCCGACCATGCTCTTGGGCAGGATCACCGAGGTCACCACCGGGGCGGCCGCGGTCGTGGTGTCGCTGAGCCGCGACGACGGGCCGACCGCCTCACCCGACGGGCCGAGCGCGGCCGTCGAGGTGTCGTCGGCCTCGGAGTCGTCCAGCACGGTGCCGGGCTCGGCCACCATGCCCTCGGACGGGGTCCGCCAGAACGCGTAGTTCCACACCCGGGCGATCACGTACAGCGTGAGCAGGCTGGTCAGGACCGACGCGCCCACCAGCGTGTAGGCCAGCGGGGTGCCCGCCTCCACACCGGCCTGGATCAGGCCGATCTTGCCCAGGAAGCCCGACAGCGGCGGGATGCCGCCCAGGTTCATCGCGGGGATGAAGAACAGGATCGCCAGCATCGGCGCGATCTTGGCCAGCCCGCCGAGGTGGTCGAGGGAGGTCGACCCGCCCCGGCGTTCGATCAGACCGGTGACCAGGAACAGCGTGGTCTGCACGGTGATGTGGTGCGCGATGTAGAACACCGCGCCCGCCATGCCGAGCGTGCTGCCCAGCGCCACACCGAACACCATGTACCCGATATGGCTGATCAGGGTGAACGACAGCAGACGCTTGATGTCCGTCTGCGCCACGGCGCCCAGGATGCCCATGATCATCGTGGCCAGGGCCACCCACATGAGCATCTCGTTGAGCTGCGTGCCGGGGAACATGAGCGTCTCGGCCCGGATGATCGCGTACACGCCGACCTTGGTCAACAGGCCCGCGAACACGGCCGTGACCGGTGCCGGAGCGGTCGGGTACGAGTCGGGCAGCCAGGCAGCCAGCGGGAACACCGCCGCCTTGATGCCGAAGGCCATCACCAGGATGACCTCCAGGACCAGCGCCAGCTCCGTGGAGATCTCGGGGAGGCGCTCGCCCAGCTGGGCCATGTTCACCGTGCCGGTCGCGCCGAAGATCAGCGCGATGGCGATCAGGAACAGCACCGAGGACACCAGCGAGACCACCACGTAGATGGCGCCCGCCCGCATCCGCGACTGGGTGCCGCCGAGGGTCAGCAGCACGTAGCTGGCGGTCAGCAGGATCTCGAAGCCGACGTACAGGTTGAACAGGTCACCTGCGAGGAAGGCGTTGGAGACACCGGCCACCAGGATCAGGTAGGTCGGCTGGTACACCGACAGCGGCGCGACCTCCGCCTTGCCCGCCATGCCCTGGCCGATCGAGTAGACCAGCACCGCGAGCGTGATGGCCGCCGACACCGTCACCATCAGCGCCGACAACCGGTCGGCCACCAGCGTGATGCCGATCGGCGTCTCCCAGCCGCCCACCTGCACGGCCTGGGGACCGAACATGTCGGCGCCCACCATCAGCGCGGCGCCGGTCACCAGCACCAGCGTCAGGGTGATGACGCTCAGCCACTGCTGGACGCGGGGCCAGCGGATGCCGAGGGCCAGCTTGACCCCGGCCGCGAAGAGCGGCAACACCACCGGCAGGGGAATGAGGTAGTGGAGGATTCCGGCGAAGTAGTCCCATCCCATGGTCAGTCGTTCCCTTGCAGATCGCTGTCCTCCGCGCGAGCCAGGCGTTCCCGCTCGGCGCGCATGGTCTGGCTCGCCTGGCGCCGCTGCGAACGGATACGGCGGCGCAGCTCGCGCCACAGCTCGCGTTCGGCGGCGCGGTCGGCCCGCCGGTGCTCGCGCAGTCGCTTACGGCCCAGCCGGATACGGCCGCGCAACTCCGTGACCTGGTTGACCATGCTCTGCTGACGGTCGGTCAGGCGGCGCACGGTCTCCTCGGAGTACTCGTCGCCCCGGCCGTCCTCGGCCTCGACCTCGAACCGGGCCAGCTCGGCCTGGGCCGCCGCGATCTCCGCCTTGATGCGGGCCTGCTCGGCCAGCTCCTGGGCGTCGGCCGCGGCGATGGTCGCCTGGAGCTCGGCGCGCTGGCGGCGGATGTCCGCCCGCAGCCGCCGCCGCTCCTGGAGGAACCGCTGCCGTACGGCGCGGCGGCCCTCGCCCTGGACGATCCGCAGGTCCTCGGCGTCGTCCTGGACCTCGTCGTTGCCCTCCAGCTGCCAGCTCCGATAGGCAAGGGCCAGCAGGAAGGCCGTGATGCCGAGGGTGATGACGATCGCCGTGAGGATCATCGCCTGCGGCAGCGGATCGGTCATCTCGTCGCTGGTCGGCGTGAACCACAGCACCGGCGGGCCGCCGGCCTTCCCGGCCATGGCCAGGATCATCAGGTTGACGCCGTTGCTCATGACGATGAAGCCCAACAGCACCCGGGTGAGGCTGCGCTCCAGCAGGAGCACGACACCGACCGCGACGAGGACGCCGATGACGATGACGAGGGTCAGACTGGGTGACTCGCTCACGAGGTGACCTCCTCAGCGCGGGCGGTGGTTCCGGAGTCGGAGCCCTCCTCCGTGTGCGCGGCGTCCCGTTCGATCTGTTCGTCGATGCGGGCGCCGAGGCTGCGTAGGATGTCCAGGATCAGACCGATCACCAGCAGGTACACGCCGATGTCGAAGAACAGCGACACCGTGATGTGCGGGCTGCCCAGGATTCCGAGGTTGACGTAGAAGTCGGCTCCGGCGAGCACGTCGCCGCCGAAGATCGCTCCGCCGATCGCCACACCGGTGGCGATCGCCAGACCCGCGCCGATCAGGGCGCCGGGCTGCACCCACGCCGTGGCGTACAGCTCGAACCGGCCACCGGCGAGGTAGCGGACGATGAACGCCAGACCCGCCACGATGCCACCGGCGAAACCGCCGCCGATGTCGGTGTGGCCGGTGAGCATCAGGTACAGCGAGATCGCCATGATCACCGGGAAGAGGAAGCGCGAGACCACCTCGAAGATCAGCGACCGGCGCTCAGTGGGCAGACTGTCGGCGCCCGGGAGCCAGGTCCGGTTCCACTGCGGCTTCACGTGCATGTTCGGCGGTGCGACGCGCAGGTCGCCCAGGTCGACGCGCCCGTGCCCGTTGGCGGGCTCCGGGGGCTTGGTGACCGAGAGCGCCATCACGCCGCCGGGGGCCTTGCGCGGCTGGGCCCTGCGCCGGACGAACATCAGGCTGGCGACACCGGCGGCCGCGGCGGCGAGCACCGAGATCTCACCCATGGTGTCCCAGGCGCGGACGTCGACCAGCAGCACCGAGATGATGTTGTAGCCGCCGGCCTCCTTGGCCGCCTCGGGGTACCCCTCGGAGATCGAGGGCTCCAGGCGTCCCGCCAGGGCGAACCACGTCATCGTGGCCACCATCAGACCCGTGGCCACACCGATCGTCATGTTCCAGATCCGGCGGCCCTTGAGCGCCGGGGCCGAGAAGTGCGACGGGAAGCGGCGCAGCACCAGGACGAAGACCACCAGGCTGACGGTCTCGACGAGGAACTGGGTGAGCGCGATGTCCGGGGCGCCCTGGAGGAAGTACAGCGCGGCCACGCCGTACCCGCCCATGCCGACGAGGATCACCGCGAACAGGCGGCGCCGCACGAACAGGATGAACAGGCAGGTGATGACGATGATCAGGGCCGGGATGATCTGGACCGGGGTATCCCAGAGCCGCAGCTCGGGCTGTGGCCCCGCCCAGATCCGCCCGGTGATCATCGGGATTCCGGCCGCCACGACCAGGACGATCAGGATCGTGCCGAGGTAGACCGGGAGCGAACCGCGCTGGGTGCTGCCGGTGACCTGGAGGGCGAGGTTCTCCAGCCCGGCGAGCATCCGCCGGTAGTTGCGCTCGGGGTTGACGAAGGCCAGACGGGTGCCCAGCCACGCGACCCGGTTGCGGAAGGTGAAGAGCACGAGTCCGCCGACCACGCAGATCGCGGACAGCAGGACCGGCAGCTCCCAGCCGTGCCACAGGGCCAGGTAGCTCTGGTAGCTCTCGTGCTCGCCCATCGGGACCGTGTCGGCGTAGATCGCGAAGAGCGGGTCGGCCCAGTAGGAGAGGAGACCGCCGAACAGGCTCAGCGCGGCCAGGACCACGGCCGGGGCGAGGAAGAGCGCACCGGGGGCGTGGACCGGGGTGGGCTGGACGCCCTCCTTGTCGAAGAAGGCGCCCCACAGGAAGCGGAGGCTGTAGGCGACCGTGAGGGTCGACCCCACGACCAGGCCGGTCAGGATCACGGTGTCGAGCGTGCCGCCGTGCGTGTAGGCGCCGAAGGCCAGTTCCTTGGCGGCGAAACCCGCGGTGGGCGGCAGCCCGGCCATGGAGGCCAGGGCCACGATCGAGATCCAGTAGGTGGTGGGCATGGACTGGCGCAGGCCGGACAGCTCGCGCAGGTCCCGTGTCTTCGTGCTGTGGTCGATGATGCCGACGACGAGGAACAGGGGGGCCTTGAACAGCGAGTGCGCGACCAGCATGGCCAGACCGGCCAGCGCCGCGGCGCGGGTGCCGGTCCCCAGCAGGGCGATGAGGAAGCCGAGCTGGCTGATGGTGCCGTAGGCCAGGACGAGCTTGAGGTCGTACTGGCGCAGGGCCTTCCACCCGGCGAGGACCATGGTGAGCACGCCGAAGAACAGGGCCATGCCCTGCCAGACGAGGACGTCGCCGAAGGCCGGGGTGAGGCGGGCGACCAGGTAGACGCCGGCCTTGACCATCGCCGCGGCGTGCAGGTAGCCGGAGACCGGCGTGGGAGCCTGCATGGCCGCGGGCAGCCAGAGGCTGAACGGGAACAGCGCCGACTTGGACATGGCGCCGATCATGATCAGCACCAGGGCCGAGGTGACGACCGCTCCCGCGGCGGGCGGGTCGGCGACGATCTCGGAGATCACGTAGGTCCCGGCGGTCTCGCCGAGCATGATCATGCCGACGAGCATCGCCAGACCGCCGAAGGTGGTGACGGTCAGGGCCGTCATCGCCGCCCGGCGGCTCTCCTTCATCTCGGCGTTGTGGCCGACGAGAAGGTAGGAGAAGACCGTGGTCAGCTCCCAGTAGATGAAGAGCTGGATGAGGTCGTCGGCCAGCACGAGGCCGAGCATGGCCCCGGCGAAGGCGACGAACACGCCGGCGAAACGCCCGAGACCGGGTTCGGAGTCGTTGAAGTAACGCGCGCAGTAGATCAGGATCAGCGTGCCCACGCCCGCGGCGATGAGCGTCATGACCAGGCCGAGGGCGTCCATGTGGAGGCCGAGGCGGAGCGAGAACTGCGGTGCCCACGCGACGGACTCGGAGAGGCTCTGACCGTCGAGGACGGCCGGGAGCTGGAAGAGGGCCCACACGGTGGCCAGACCCGGAACGATCGCGAGCGCGTAGAAGCCGTTACGGCCCCAGAGGCGCACCAGTAACGGTGCGACCGCAGCTGTGATGAAATGCGCGACCAGCACTGTTGTCAATGCGCCCCTCCCGGACCGGTCCGGGCCCACCCGAGGGTTCGGGCGGACGTCCGCGCCCCCGCAGCACACAACTCCGCCACAACCGGTGTGATGGGCGGGTGTCGCGACCACTATGTGGGGGCATGGATTAACTTGAACTTGCGTGCGCAAGCTATTTAATAGCTAGACTACACAAACGTCAAACCTCCGCGCGGGTCGAGGACCCGTGCCCCTGCCCACCCTGCGAGGACCGTTTCGTGCCCGACGAGACCCCTGAGCCCTGTTCTGATCAGCAGGAACACTCCGAACCCCGTGCCGCGGAACTCGAGGAGTTCCAGCGAGTGTGGACCGAGCTGATCAACGCGGCGCTGCACGCCCGCTCCCGGGGCGGGCACGGGCATCGCGGTGCAGAGGAACTCACCTTGACACAGTCCTTGCTGATGGAAGCGGTACGCGGCATGGACAACCCGAGTGTCGGTGCGGTTGCCCACATCGTCGGCGTGTCGTCGCCCTCGGCCACGCGCATGATCCAGCAGCTCGAACGCAAGGGGATGATGGCCCGGCGCCGCTCGGAACGTGACGAACGCAGCACCGTGGTCACCATCACGGAGGAGGGCGAGCGGGTCCTGGCCGAACGGCGCAAGTACATGGAGCGCAAACAGCGGCAGGTCTTCGACGCCATAAGGCCCTCCCTGCGCCCGGTCGTCCTCGACGTCCTACGCGACCTGCGCGAGGCCATAGACGACACCTGAGGGGAGTCGCCTCCGGCGGCCCTCTGCCCGTGGCAGATCTGCCCCGGGCCGAAAAGGTGGAGACCGATGCCCTCCCCGCCCCAGGCTGGGATGACCGGCCGGAGCGGACGCGTGCTCCGCCCCTCAGCGGCCGGACCGAGGAGGGCTCATGCCGACACACTCGACGCTCGTCGCGGACCACCCGCCGAGCGGGAACTTCGACGACCAACTCGCGGCACGGCTGCTGCGGAACCGGATCGTCCTGCTGGGCACCCAGGTCGACGAGGACAGCGCCAACCGCGTGTGCGCCCAGCTCCTGCTCCTGGCGGACGAGGACCCGCACCGCGACATCACCCTGGCCATCAACAGCCCCGGGGGCGTGGTCTCCGCCGGGCTCGCCATCTACGACACCATGAACTTCGTTCCCAACGACGTGTCCACCCTGGTGATGGGGTTCGCCGCGAGCATGGGGCAGTTCCTGGCCTGCACGGGGGCGCCCGGCAAGCGGTACAGCCTGCCGCACGCGCGGATCATGATGCACCAGCCGTCCGGCGGGCTCGGCGGCACCGCGGCCGACATCGCCATCCAGGCGGAGAACCTGGCGCACACCAAGCGCACGATGATCCGCCTCATCGCCCGGCACAGCGGTCAGAGCGAGGACACCATCGCCGCCGACCAGCACCGGGACGCCTGGTTCACCGCCGAGGAGGCGCGCGACTACGGGTTCGTCGACCACGTGGTCGACTCGGTCGACCAGATGGAGGGCGTCATGCGCCTGGGCCGGGGCCAGACCGGGTTCGGGGCGCGGGCGGGAGGTTCCAGATGAGCGGGCGCTACACGGTGCCGATGGTCGTCCAGCGCACCCCCAACGGTGAGCGCTCGTCCGACGTGTTCAGCAGGCTGCTGTCCGAGCGGATCATCTTCCTGGGCACACCGATCGACGACGACGTGGCCAACGTGGTCATGGCCCAGATGCTCCACCTCGACTACGAGAGCCCCGACCTCGACATCCAGCTGTACATCAACTCGCCGGGAGGGTCCAACACGGCCTTGACGGCCATCTACGACACGATGCGCTTCGTCCGGGCGGACGTGGCCACGGTCTGCATGGGGCAGGCGGCCTCCGCCGCCGCGGTGCTGTTGGCCGCCGGGGCCCCGGGCAAGCGGTCGGCCCTGGAACACGCGCGGGTCCTGCTGCACCAGCCGTCCACGGAGGGGCGGGGCGAGGCGGCCGACCTGGAGATCCAGGCCGCCGAGATCCTGCGGGTCCGGTCCCAGGTGGAGGAGATCCTGTCACGGCACACCGGCCAGACCCAGGAGCGACTGCGGGCCGACACCGACCGGGACAAGATCTTCACCGCCCACCAAGCCCAGGAGTACGGGCTGGTGGACGGGGTCGTCACCACCCGGCAGGTCGGCACCTCCGTTGCCTGAGGCGGGTCCGGCGGGTGCGTGTGGCAGGTCCGGTCCGGCGGTCCGGGAGCGGCGGAACGGGGCGGGGTCCCTGTCCGGAGGTCCGGGAGCGGCGGACCGGGTCGGGCCGAGGAACTAGACGTCCTCGGGAGCGGGCCACGCCTGTCGGATCACGGTGTCGGCGTCGGCGTGCAGCCTCTCCATGGTCGGTTGGGTGGTGGGCCCCAGATCGCCACGGCGGATGAGGGCCGCGGTGTGGTCCTCGCGCCGGGTCAACCACCTGCGGGCCTCGTCCGTGGGCAGGGGGCGATCGCGAGCGGCCAGGAGGGCGTTCCGGGCTCCCGTGGGGCCGTCCCAGTCGCCGTCGGGGGTGCGGGTGTTGGTGAACAGGACCTGGCCGGTGCGGTCCGTGACGGTGACGCGGTGGACGTGGGGGCTCTCCTCGGCCGCCTGGATGGTGTGGGGGCTCATCCGGTAGCCCAGGTCGTGGGCGGTGGCGGGGGTCCACCGGTTGGCGCCCGAGCCGGGGGAGAGGTAGCGGTTGACGGAGTCCAGTCGGCTGACGCGTTCGTTGACTCCCAGGGCGACCACGTGGACCCGGTAGCCGGATTCGGCGAACTCGCGGGCGGTGCCCATGGTCATGTCGGGGTCGCGGAAGGTTCCTTCGAGGAGGAGGCTGTATCCGTGCTGGCGGGCGTGGTCGATGCTCATCCCCACCCAGGCGCCCGACGCCTGTGCTGTGGCGTTGGGCATGGCGAGGGGGTCGTGCTCCATGAGGTCGTCGTAGTGGGGATGGAACCGGCGTAGTGCGTCCCCGGTGAGCGGGACGATCTGCGGGTGCTCACGGGCGATGTTGGCCTGGGCCCGGGACTTTCCAGCAGCGGGTTGGGCGCCCAGTAAGACGAGCTCGGGATGTTCGGTGGGCTGATGGTTGCGGAAGACGAACGGTGCCACCTCTTCCTCGAAGATGGCATGGAGCTCGTGATCCGGCACATGGAGCTCGTCATCCGGCACTCGGTGATGACTCACGTTCGCTGTCCTAGTAGGCGCTCGAGTTCGGCCTGCCACCCCTTGATGCGGGCGATGAGCGCGTCGCGGTCGTCGGGGTCGACCGCTTGCTTCTGGTCCTCGATCTCGTACATGCGCTGGCGCCACTGGCGGCCCTCGGTTTCGGTCCGGGCCGCCCGGGCCAGAGCGACGAGCTTCCCTCCGAGCCGGGTGGCGGTGTCGGCGAAGATGTCGTAGAGGACGGTCGTGGGGGAGTCGGCGTAGAAGCGTCGCTCCTCCGGAGTCAGATCGCTCATGTCTCTCTTCTCCTTCAGGGTTGCCAAACGATGTCGCCTTGAGGGTCCAGGCGGACGGAGCCCGTAACGTGCACGTCGATGGCCGCCCTCGCTGGCGCTGGTCAACGCCGACAGGTTTTCACCCGGGAGTGGTTCAGGCCGCGAGCGATACCACCGGGTTGCGGAGGTGCCGGGCGGGCGCCGCGCGGAGCGTGCCGAAGGAGGCCCCACCCAGGAGGACTCTGCCGGAGACCTCGACGGTGGAGTTGGTGACGGCCGGTGGTGGCACGGGTGCCGGGCGCTGCGTGACGGCCCCGTATCGGACGATGAGGGTGCGCCGGTGGAGTTCACCGAGGACGTCGATGATGCTCAGCCCGAGGGATCGGTAGATGGCGGCGAGTACCTCGGAGGAGGCCTCCTTGCGGCCGCGCTCGACCTCCGACAGGTAGGGCAGGGACACCTGGGCGTCCTCGGCCACCTCGCGCAGGGTGCGTCCCTGTTCCACACGGGTGCGGCGCAGAAGCTCGCCGATGAGATCGCGCATCAGGGGTTCCTCCTGGCGCGCACGGGACCGGTCGCCCTCGCGGGCCCGGTCCAGCTCGCGCAGGACCGCTTCGGACATCGGTGCCTCCCCGTGTTCGCCGTGTCCCGACCCTTCGAGCCTACGTCGCGGGAGGGGGCTGGGGGAGGGGGTCCGGTGGCCTTATGCGGACGGCAGAACCCCGGGCGAATCAGCCCAGGAGGCGTGAGGCGAGACGTCCGACGAGGTCCCGACCCGGCGTGCGCGTTCCCAGTTCGACCGGGCCCTGAGGTACCGGGGGCGGGGTCTGAGGTACCCCCGAGGACGTCTAAGGCGCCCGGCCGGTCCGGATCTACCGAACTCTGCCGATGTGCGCGCGGGGGCCTCAGCGCGAGTCTGGAGTCAGTCGGGGAGAACGCCCCGGGGACCCACCCGAAGGAGAACACCATGCACGCCGACCTGATCGCGCGGACCGCCGACCTCCACCGCGCCGAGATGGAGCGTGTCGCCCGGGACGAGCGGCTGCTCGCCCTGACGCGTGAGGGTTCCCGGAGCCTGTGGGCGCGGATTCGGACTCCGCGCCGCCACACCTCCTGAGGTCGGAACGGCCGCACCCCTCAGGGGGCGGGGCCGGGGGTGCCGTGTCGAGCGGGGTTCGACACGGCACCCGTCGTTTCCGGGGCGGGGCCCGGGACGCCACCACGGCGTCCTGGGCCCCGCTTCTGCATGGGACCTTCGTCCCGATGCGACGCCCGATGCACGTGCGAGGGATTGTGCAGAGGAATGTGAATTCGCTCGTGTTCCATTCTCGTGCACGCTCGGCGTGAATGCTAGTGGGTCTGATGTGTGTTGTACACATCGTCCTCGACTTTGATGAGTTGATTCGCATAGTCGCTGGTCATAGTGGGTCTGTTGCTGGTGTCCGAATCAATAGTCTTGGCAGTCCGTAATTGTGGATGTCATGATGGTTCGGAGCTGGGTGGTGACAGGTTGGACCTACGAATTCTGACCCCGGGCCCACAGCTGCTGGTCGCGAACCGGCCGGTGGAAACGGGTACCCCCAAGGAGAGCCTGATCCTCGCGATCCTGGCGGAGTCCGCCGGAAGGATCGTGTCCGCGTCGACTCTGATCGAGACGGTGTGGGGACGTCGCGCGCCCGCGTCCGTGCGCGGCAGCCTGCACTCCCACGTCAGCAGGGTGCGCCGCCGCCTGCGAGAGGCGGGCGCGGACGCCGAGATCGCCAGCCGCGCCCACGGCTACCAGCTCCGCATCGCGCCGGAGGACGTCGACTGGCACCGGGCGAGAGCCTGGGCCGAACGCGCCAGGCGGTGCGCACGCGAGGGCGCCCGGGCGGAGGCGGTCCTGCTCCTCGACCGGGCCCTGGGCCTCTGGTGGGGAGAACCCCTCACCGAACTCGACGGGCCCTGGGTCGAGGCGACACGGTCCCGCATGCGGGCCGATCGCGCCCGCATGCTGGTGCTGTGGGCCCAGACCCAGCTCGAGCTCGGTGCCCACGACGAGGTCCTGTCCCGGCTGGAAGAGGGCTCCAGGGAGGAGAGGTTCGTCTACCTGCGTATGCGCGCCCTGGCAGCCACGGGGCGCACCGCCGAGGGGATCGCGGAGTACAACGCGCTACGCGACCGCCGCAGGGACGAGGAGGGGGTCGAGCCCAACCAGGAGACCCGGGCGCTCTTCCAGCGACTCGTCGAGGGCGCGGACGAGCCGATCCGCATACCTCCTCCGCGCGAGGGCGAGGGGAACCCGCTCTGGAGGGACGGCCGCCCGCGGACCCACGACACCCTGCGCGCGGGCACCCCGCTGTTCGTGGGCAGGGAGAAGGAGGTCTCCCTGCTGCTGGAACGGGCCAGGGCGGGAAACGCCTCCACGATCGTCCAGGTCGTCTCGGGGATGGGCGGGGTCGGGAAGACCACCCTCGCCACACACGTGGCCCACCTGCTCCGGGACGAGTTCGACGTCCGGCTCCACATCGACCTGCGCGGGGTCACCCCTCAGCAGGCCCTCTTCAGCCTGCTGCTCATGATGGGCGTCCCGGGGGAGCGCATCCCGCGTGAACCCGAGGCGCGGCTGGCCCTCTGGCACGACCGTCTCATGGGCCGACGCGCACTGCTGGTCATGGACGACGCGAAGCGCGGACAGGTGGGCCCCCTCGTTCCCGGCACGCCCGGCAGCGTCGTGATCGTGACGAGTCGGCAGATCCTGCTGGACCTGGAGGGGGCCCAGCGGATCAGGCTGGACTCCCCGGAGCCGGAGGAGGCGGTGCGGATGTTCGCCGCCTTCACCGGTCTCGCCCCGGAGACGGAGGGGATGGACCGGGCCGTGGAGCAGATGTGGAACCTGCCCATCGCCCTGCGGGTGGGGGCCGGATACCTCCAGAGCCACACCTCGTGGACCCCGGCGTACTTCGCGGACCAGATGAACGACAGCGCGCGGGGCGCGGCCCGCACCCTGATGCGGGGGGTGTCCACCGTGTTCGCCCTCTCCTTCGACGAGCTCAGCGCCCCGGCCCAGCGGACCTTCCTGTGCCTCGGGCTCCACCCCACCTCGGTGGTGACCGACTACGCCGCCGCGGCCGCGGTCGGCTACTGGGAGGAGATGGAGTCCTCCATCGAGGAACTCCTGGACCACCACCTGGTGGAGGAGGTCAGCCCCGGCCGGTTCCGGGTGCACGACTCACTGCGGGACTTCGCCGCCCTGCGGGCCCGTGAGGTGATGTCGGACGGCGAACGCAGGGCCGTCATGGGTCGCTTCCTCGACCACTACCTGGCGGCCCTGGACCACGCGGACCGCGTGGTCCAACCCGGGCGCTACCGGCTGTGGGGCCCGCCGCCGTTCAGCACCTCCCTGCCCCGGCTCCTGGAACCGAAGCAGGCCAACGACTGGTTCACCTCCGTCTTCCCCACCGTGGAGGCGGTCCTGGACCACGCGCGGCGGAACGGGTTCGTCGAGCACGCCGCCCGCATGCCGCTGGCGATGGCCGGACTGCTGGACAACGCGGGGCCCTGGGACCGGGCGGAGCGGTTCCTGGAGGACGCGGTGGGGGCCTGGCGCGACCTGGATTCGGTGGCCGGTCTCGCGCACGCCCTGTACGAACTCGGTTGTGTGCGCAACAACCTGACCGACGCGGAGGCGGTCGACGACCTCGAAGCGGCCATCGCCTTCTGGGGCCGGGCTGGAAACGACCTGGGAGTGGCCTACGCGCGGGCACGGCTCGGAAGGCTGCGTGCTCAGGAGAGTAGTCCGGTGGAGGCGATGGGGCACTACCTGTTCTCTCTTTCGGAGTTCCGGCGCCTGGGTGATCCGTCCGGTCAGATACGGGTGCTCACTCACATCGGCAGCCTCCACAACGAGGCCGGGGACTTCGATGCCGCGCGGGCGGCCTACGCGCAGGCGTTGCCACTCTGCCGGACCCTGGGTGACCGCAGGATGGAGGCCGCCGCGCTGATGGGTGCCGCCCGGACCAGTTTCGAACCCGGCTACCACCGCAAGGCGAGGGAGTCCTGCGAACAGGCACTGGACATTTTCCGGAGCTTGGGCGACCTCTTTGGTGCCACGCAGGCTCTGCATAACCTGGGGATGATCGCCTACTACCTGGATCGTCAGGAGGAAGCCCTCGAGTACTGTCTGGCGGCCCGTGAGGGCTTTCGGTCGATGGGAGCCACCCCAGCCGAACTCAACAACGAGAGCGCACTGTGTCTGTCTCTCGTGGCGCTGGGGAGGGCAGGCGAGGCGGAGCGGATTCTGGAGAGTGCCTTGCACCGGCTGAGGACCTTGGGTATTGCCAGCCTCGTTCCCCAGATACTCAATGTGTTGGGCGATGCTCTCGTTGCCCAGGGGCGTCTGTCGTCAGCCCGGATGCGCTATCAGGCGGCGAGGGAGGAAGCGCGGGCCACGGCGTCGCCTCTGGACGAGGGGCTGGCGTGGAACCGTCTGGGTGACCTACGCCGTCTGGAGGGTGACGAGGAGACGGCTAGGACCTACTGGAGACACGCGATCCAGCTGCTCGAGCCGCTGCGAACACGCCATCTACCTCCTATTATTCTCAAACTCGAAGCAAGCACCAGCTTTGGCATGCCCGGTGTCTGATGCAATGATTTCAGATTAGTCCGTTATTTGCGCACATCTTCCACGTCAGATCGGTATTGTTCCGGTTGTCATGCGGTCGCAGAGACTCTGCGGCCTCTTTTTTGCGGCCAAAAATCCTGTTGGCTGCCTTCGTGAAGATGGGACTCTCGTTCGTGTCCGTAGCGGTTGCCTTGGTTGGTCGTGTTGTTCGCTCCTTCGCCCTGGACAGCAAGTGGGGTGACGTCAGGAGTCAGGAGTTGACCGCGTTGGTCGCGCGAACGACTCTTGAGGGGTGCGTAAGAACGGCGCAAGGTCTCGCAAGAATATAGAAAGCGGACATCAAGCATTCGACCAGGCATCTGGCTCATTGTTGGTTCCGTCAAGACAAAAAATGTCTAAAGGAGCGAAATGAGCAGATCCTGGGTGCGGGGTGACACGGGGCCGGTCTACCCGCTGACCGTGCGTCCCGCGCGAGTGGTCCTGGCCGTGGTACACAGTCAGGCGAGCGGGGACAGACTCCTCGACTTTCTGGGGCCCCTGGTGGAAACCGACCGCCGGATACAGGTGGTCTGGACGCTCGCGCCCGGCTCGCAGTTCGAGTCGAGCGGTCGAGCGTTCATGCGGAGGTTGGACGCGGCCGTCCTGCCCTGGGAGGAGGCCGCGTCCTTCGACTACGCTCTCGCGGTCGCAGCCAACCATGGCCAGTTGGAGCAGGTCAGGGCTCCGGTGTTGGTGCTGCCGCACGGCACCGGGTTCTCCCGGCACCCGGAGCGCGGAAACGGCTACGGTCCCGAGGTGGCTCGGCCCGTGGGCGGAGCCGTCGCCGGTGCTCTCTCCAAGTACGGGCGTCTGGTCGTGTCCGCGATCGCCATCGCCCACCGGGACCAGAGAGCGAGGTTGGTCGCCGCCCTCCCCGAGACAGCGGAGATCGTCCACGAGGTCGGCGACCCCTGTTACGACCGGGCGCTGTCCGCACGTCCCGAGCGGGAGTCGTTCCGGCGTGCCCTGGGGGTCGGGGCGGATCAGCGCCTGGTGGTGGTCACCAGCACCTGGGGGTCCTCGGGGGTGCTGGGCAGGAACCTCGACCTCGTGGACGAGTTGGTGGCCGGGACCCCGCGCGGGTACGTCACCGCCCTGATCCTGCACCCCGGCATCTGGTGGGGGCACGGCCCCCGCCAGGTGCTCGGCTGGCTCGCCGGGGCGCGGCGCCGGGGACTGCGCGTCCTCGCGCCCGGGTCGCCCTGGCTCGGCCTCCTGGTCGCCGCTGACTCTGTCGTGGGCGACCCCGGATCGGTCACCGCGTACGCGACCGGGCTGGGCGCCTCGCCGCTCCTCGCCGGGGGCGTCTCCGTGATCGCTCCCGGCTCGACCCCGGAACTCCTCCACCGGCTGGCCCCGCACTACCGGGACGACGTGCCGGTCTGGAGGCAGATCGAGGAGGCCGGCGAGCGGTGGCGGCCGGAGGACGCCGAGAGGGTCCACGCGCGGCTGACCTCCGTCCCCGGGCGCTCGGCCGAGCTTCTGCGGCGCCTCATGTACGGCATGATGCGCCTGCCGGAGCCCGTGGGGCCCGCCCGTCTCGACCCGCTGCGGTGCCCCGAGTTCGTGACCGACCGTCCCCGATGGGGTCGGAGCGAAGAGAGGAGGGCGGCGTGAGTACCGGACGTGGCCGGGTTCGCCGGTGTCGTGTGAGCCTGGTGCGGGAGGGCGGCGGTCAGCGGCGGCTCGGCGCGCACCTGGCCGTCCCGCTGGTGCCGGGAGTTCCCACCCGTTGGCTGCACGCCGCCGACGTCGTCGTGATCGTCGCCGGAGGCGGAGGCGGGGGAGGCGGAACCCTCGCGGGCGTCCGAGAGACCGGGCACGCCTTCGACCCGCTGGCCTCGCTGCCCGGCTCACGGGCCGCCGTCGACCTCGGGGAGGAATCGGCCGTGTACCTGCGCGGCGTCCCGGGACCGCTTCGGCTCCCGGACCGGCCCTCCGCGGAGGCGGTCGCCGCGCTGGCCTGCTCCTGGCCGAAGGAGTGGGGCGGTCGCGACGCCGTCGTCGCGGCCGTCCGAGCGGGCACGGTCGACTTGCTCACGCGTACGGAGGCCGGTCCAGTCTCGACCGTGTCCGTGCGGCTAGGGGGGACGACAGCTCGGTGTAGATGGTCAGCGCTTCGCTGAGCCGTTCGCGGGCCTCGTCGAGCCGTCCTCCGGTCTCGGCGAGGTCGGCGAGCACGACCAGGGCCCCGGCGCTCTCCGCCCTCGCCCCGATCCGGTCACTGAGGCGCAGGACCTCCTCCAACACCTGACGTGTCCGCACGGGTTCGGCCGCCGCCGCGTGGGTGGCGGCCAGCCCGTTCAGGACCACGGCCCTGACGTAGGGTTCCTCGGTCTCGGTGAAGAAGTCGAGCGCGCCCTCGAAGTAGACCACCGCGCTGCTGTGGTCCCGTAGGTCCCGGCTGACCTCGCCGAGTCTGCGCAGCATCAGCGCGATGCCCCGGTTCCTGCCGAGCCTGGTGTGGATGGCGAGGGCGCTCTCGAAGTGGCCGCGGGCGTCGGCGGGCCTCCCGCGGGCGAGTTCGCACACACCGAGGCCCTCCAACGACGCGGCCTCCCCGAGGGAGTGGCCGACCGTCCGCCACAGTTCCAGGGCCTGGCGCTGGAGATCTTTGGCCTGGTCCGGTTCCTGCGCATGGAGGTGCTGGATCGCCCGTATGGAGAGCGTTCTGGCCTGCGCCCGCGGGTCGCCGAGGGAGCGGGCCGAGGCCAGCCCGGCCTGGGCGACCTCCCGCCACACGAGCAGGTGTTTGCGGAGGACGAAGAAGCTGAACAGCGCCTCGCACAGTTGCCAGCACATGGCGTGTCTGCCGGTCGCCGCGCAGAACCGCACGGTGGCCCGCAGCACCTCCAGTTCGGATTCCAGCCACCCCAGGGCCGCCTCCCGGGACGCGAACGCGCGTTCTGGCGCCCGGTCGAAGACGGGGGCCAGGTGCCAGCGGTCGGGGTTCAGGGCGCGGTCGGCCGCCGCGGTGGTGGTCAGGTAGTACTCCAGCAGCCGGTCCAGGGCGGCGGTGGACGCGGTGCGCGACTCGTCCTCTTCCGCCTCCGCCAGGGCGCGGGCGTGCAGGCGGACCAGGTCGTGCTGGCTGAACCGCCCACCCGTGGTCTCCTCCAGCAGGTTGGCGGTGACCAGCTCGACGAGCAGGTCCTCGGCCTCGGCGGCGTCGCGGTCGAGCAGAGCGGCGGCGGCCTCGGCGGTGACGTCCCGCCCAGGGGCCAGGCCGAGCAGACGGTACAGGCGGCGTGCGGGTTCGGGTAACGGTTCGTACGAGGTGGTGAGGACCGTGTTCACGGACTGCTCCCTGTCGTGGCTGAGCTCGGCCAGGCGCCGCTTCTCGCCGTTGAGGCGGGTCACCAGGCGGCTCAGGGGCTGGTGGGGGCGGAGCGCCAGACCGCTGACGGCGGCGCGCAACGCGAGCGGGAGGCGCCCGCACAGGGACACCAGCTGTCGGGCGGACGCGGGCTCGGAACGCGCGCGGTCGTCGCCGAGCATGCGGGAGACCAGGTCGACGGCGGCGTCCTGGCCCAGGGGCCGCACGTCCAGGAGGGTCGCCCCGTCCAGTCCGAGGCCGGGCATCCGCAGCCGGGTGGTCACGATGACCAGGTGCGCCCCCTGTCCGGGAGTGAGGGCGCGGACCTGTGCCTCCGACAGCGCGTTGTCGAGCAGGACCGCGATCCGCCGCCCGTGGGTGTGGCTGCGGAAGGCGGCCGCGCGTGCGGAGAACTCCTGGGGGATCGTGGCGGGGTCGGCGCCCAGGGCCCGGAGGAAGGCGTCCAGGACGTCGGAGGGGTCGGCCGGTCCCTCCTCGGTGAACCCGAGCAGGTCGGCATAGAGCGCGCCGTCGGGGAAGGCGGGGCTGGTCTGGTCGAGGAAGCGCGTGGCGAGGGCGGTCTTGCCCACCCCGCCGGTCCCGGTGAGCACGGCGGTCCGACCGCCGCTGCCTGCGGCGACCTCCCCGAGGAGCTCCTCCAGGCTCCGGAACTCGGCCTCGCGGTCGGTGAACAGCCGGGGAGGGGCCGGAAGCTGCCGGGGCACGGGTGTGCGCGGCTCGCCGGGCAGGGTGACCGAACCCCGCACGGTGCCGACCTGTACCACCGTGCCGCTCACGCGGTCGGCGGACGACACCGTGGGAGCGGTCCGTTCCATCCGTGGGCCTTCATCGTCAGGAGGGGGCATGCGAGGGCTTCTCTCGACGTCGACAGACGGAGTCCTGCCCTCTGCCGATCGTTGTATTCCCGACAGTCCAGGCCGTACGTGCTCCTGCGCGTGAAGACGGCCGTGAAATGTGCGAAGAACGCAAATCGTGGCAAAACCTCTGTCGGGGTCCGTGTTACCAAGCTCCCACCGGGAACAGGGAGAACGCGTCTAAATGGGGAGGCCTCGTGGAGATCACTGGAATCATCACCGCGATCATTGTTGGTCTGATCATCGGTGCGCTCGGACGTCTCGTTGTTCCCGGTAAGCAGCACCTGCCCATCTGGTTGACCCTCCTGTTGGGTATCGTCGCCGCCTTCGTCGGAGGCTGGATCGCGAGCCTCTTCACCGGGTTCTGGTTGTTCGTGCTGATCGTTCAGGTACTGGTCGCCGCGGTCATCGTGTACCTCGCGGACGGCATGTACTCCAAGAACGCCAGTACGGCCTGACCCGACGTCCGACGCCTCACTCCCAGGCCACCGGGCCCGTCCCGGTGGCCTCGGCCGTGCGCACCGCACGGCCGGAGTCGGCCGAGGACTCCGCCGCCGCGAGGACGGCCACCACCTCCCGGCCGAACCGCACGTCGCAGGGGTCCCCGGGGCCGTCCGCGATCTGCGCCAGCAGGCGGTCGACCGCCGAACCGTAGGCCTCGACCGCGCTCCGGTCGCCGCCCGGGACCGACCGCCACCCGTGTTCGCCGTACAGGTCCACCGAGAACGCCCCCGACTCCGGAGCGGCGTCCAGGGTCACCGAGAGGGAGCCGACCGCGCCGTCCCGGTGCCGGGTGAGCACGTGCACGCTGTCCCGTGGGCCCCTGACCGCCGTGACCTCTTCGACCGGCCCCAGGACGGGCAGGACCACCGAGAGCACGTGCGGGCCCACGTCCCACAGCCCGCCCCGTTCCCGACGCCAGGGGGAGGCTCCGTAGGGGTTGCCCGGCTGGAAGATCGACGCGAACAGGGTCGCGCGCACCCCGTCCCAGCCGCCGTCGTCGGCGGCCCGGCGGAGGAAGTCGTTCACGGACTCCGAGAACCGGCTGGTGAAGAAGACGACGGAGGCCAGGCCTCGGTCACGGGTCTCGGTGACGATCGCGTCGGCCGCCTCGACGGTCAGGGCGAGCGGTTTGTCCAGTAGCAGGTGCCTACCCGCGCGGGCCGCGCGCAGGGCGAGGTCGCCCTGGACGTCCGGCGGGAGGGCGATCGCGACGGCGTCGACGTCGGCGAGCAGTGCGTCCACGTCCGCGTAAGGCCTGGTGCCGAGGACGCGGGCCAGCTCCTCGGCCTTGGCGGTGTCACGCCCCCACACCCCGGCCAGGGTGGCGCCGGGGTGAGCGGCCAGCGCCGCACCATGGGTCTCGGCCGCCCAGAACCCCGTACCGAACAGTCCGAACCGCACTCCCATGAGGCCTCCGTGCCAGTCGTGCCGCCTCCCGGTGGTCCGGTGCGGGCTTCCGTCCCAGCAACCCTGACCCAGGGGCGCGGGCGCGGCAAGCCCCCGGCCCCTCGTCGTCGCCGGGGACGGGCGCTCCCGCGATCACCGGATCGGTCGACGTGGCCAGGTCCGGACGCGGGCCGCGACGGGCCCCTTCGTCGTCGCCGCAGGTGAGGCGGGCTTTCCTCTGGGGAGGGCGGCGTCGGGCGGGCCCCGTGGAGCCGTGAAACTCCTGGTGGATTCCTCCGGTCTCGACCATCATGGGCACTCGTGAGCACTGGGCGGGTTCGATCAGCGCGGGCACCGGCGGCGTAGCGTCCACCGGGTCGGAGAACGTACGCGAGGGCGCGGCGCGGGCCCCGACCGGTGCGCGTGTTCGCCATGAAGGGGGCCAACCCGTGGACACCGACCAGATGAAGGACACTCCTGACAACGCCGGTCCGCTCCTGCGCGGCTTCGTGGGGCCGCAGGACGCCAGTGCGTGGATGCGCACCCACATGCCCGCCCTGTGGTCCCGTGCCCGTGACGCCGGGTACGGGGTCGGGCCGATCCCGCGCGTCGCCGCGGGCCCCGGCGCCGGCACCGGGCACGGTTCCCGCGAACTCCTCGAAGCGGGGCTGAGCGCGGCGCGGGCGCTCGGCGACACCGGCCTGGAGGCGTGGCTGCACCACCTCCTGGGGCTGGCCCTGCTCGACACGGGCGACCTGGTGGGGGCGGACGCGGAGTTCGTCGCCTCCCTCATGCTGGCGGAGGCCGACGGCGACGACCGGGCCAGGGCCGCCTCCCTCGAGGGCCGGGGCGTGGTCGCCCAGCGGGACCGGCGCGACCAGGAGGCTCTGGACCTGTTCGACCTGGTGGAACCGTTGCGGGGTACGGACGACCTTCCTCACGGCGCGGCCGTGCTGGACCTCCTGCGCGGCCGGTCCCTGGTGACGCTGGGCCGTTTCGACCACGCCCTCGAGCGGCTGGACGCGGCGCTGGAGGTGTTCACGGCGCCGGAGAGCGGCGGGGAGGAGGCCGAGGTCAACGTGGCCCGGGTCCGGTTGGAGCGGGGGCGCGCGCTCAACGGCAAGCGCCGTGGCGAGGAGGCCCGGGGCGAGCTGGAGCTCTCCCTGGCCGGGTTCGAGTCGCGGGGCCACACCGTGCAGGTGGCGCGTGTCCGGGAGGTGCTGGCGGGGGTGACCCAGCTGGCGGGGGAACGGAACTGGAGGGACCACCTGGTGGAGGCCGAGCGCCTGTACCGCGAGGTCGGCAGGGAGGTCGACGCCGCCCGACTCAGGTCGTACCTGGTCTAGGGCGTGTTCCGCGGATCATTCCGGGCTCGCGACCACCAGGCTGCCTCTCGCCGCGCCGACTTCGCTCGGACAGCCAAACCCGGGCTGACCTTCGCTCCTCGTCTTGCGAGAGATTGCCTGGAGGCCGCTCGCGTCGATCGGCGCAAGCGCCGAACCAACCGAAAGCATCCACGGAACACGCCCTAGTGTTCTGAGTCGTTAATTCGATGAAGATATGCGGCGATGGTCTCGAAGATCTCCTCGGCCGTCTTGGTCCATACGAACGGCCGAGGATCGT